>JAFMQT010000240.1 GCA_017354515.1 Nocardia sp.
GCCCGGCTTCGCGTTTCGCTGTCGAGTTGGGCCGTCCGATGACCTGCGGATCCGGAGGTGTGCGTCAGGAGGCGATGCCGCTCATGGCGGTGGCGAGCATGGTCGAGTTGGTCGCGCACAGGCGGCTGCGGACCTCCCGGATGACATCGAGCCGGTCGATTCCCGGACGGGTACGAGCGGGCGGGTTGGTTTCGGCGAGCTCTTGGATCGAGGCCAGGATCTTCCACTGGCCACCGAAATCGCTGAATACGAACAGTTGTCGCGCGGACCGGTCCGCCTGACCGGCATCACGCTGCACGGTCACGGCGAAGGTCAGACCGGCGGTGGTGATGACCTCACGCAGTTCGTGACCGGCGGGCGGCCGCTGAAATCCGAACAGCCAGCGGTAACGGTCCTCGATCTCGATTCCGAACGCCTCGGGATGGCGTCCGGGGAAATGGGCTCCGTACGCGGAGTACAACTCCGCGACGGCGGAGGCGTCGGCGGCGGCCAGTGCCCGGTCGTACCTCCTGAGAACATCGCGGATCTGGGCGGCCTTGGATCCGGTCATCGCCACGGCGGGTTCCTCTCAACTGCTGGTCCATCGTCCGGAAGTGCGTTCACACTATGCAACGGAACCGGACCCATGGCAACTCGTCCGCAAATATTTCTTCGGACAGCTTCGGGGCACGTTGTTCATCCGCCGCCGCAGCCGCAGTCCTGGGGAATCTTGTTGTGCTGCTTATGGATATCGAGCGTCCGGATGCGGCTCGGATTCGGTCCGGATGCGGCTCGGGACGGCGGATCCGGTGCTCGCCGCAAACTCGAGCGTTCGGCGGCACCGCCGCACCGGGTGCTGTCCGGCGGCCCCGGCGGGCACTACCAGGCTGTATTAGGCTGGCCGCCGTGCTGCTTTCCGATCGCGATATTCGTGCCGAGCTGGCCGTGGGCCGGCTGGGGGTGGAACCGTTCGACGAGAAATTGGTTCAGCCGTCGAGTATCGATGTGCGGCTGGATCGGATGTTCCGGGTATTCAACAACACTCGCTATACCCATATCGATCCCGCGCGGCGGCAGGACGAGCTCACCAGTCTGGTGGAACCGGATGGGGACGAACCGTTCGTGCTGCATCCGGGGGAGTTCGTCCTCGGGTCGACGCTCGAGGTGTGCAGTCTGCCCGATGATCTGGCCGGGCGACTCGAGGGCAAGTCCAGTCTCGGGCGGCTGGGGCTGCTGACCCACTCCACGGCCGGATTCATCGACCCGGGTTTCAGCGGTCACATCACCCTGGAACTGTCCAATGTGGCGAATCTGCCGATCACCCTGTGGCCGGGGATGAAGATCGGCCAGCTGTGCCTGATCCGGCTGAGCAGTCCCGCCGAGAATCCGTACGGCAGCGCCGCCGCGGGCTCGAAGTATCAGGGGCAGCGTGGGCCCACACCCTCGCGGGCCTACCTGAACTTTCCGCTTCCGCCGGATACCTTGCCGAGGTAGGTTTCGCCGCCCAGCGGTCCTGCTGTTACCGGACCGCAACCATCCGACATGCGGATTCGCGATTTCCATTTATGCTGGAGCATGATCTCCGACGTGACGGCTAAGGCGAATTCGCCCGCGCGGAGGGCGGTGCCCGGTTTCTGGTCGGTAGACCAGTTGATGGCATGGGCCGGGTTGTTACTGGCCGGAGTACCCACCGCGATCGTGATGACGGTGCTGCTGTACGGGCTCGGTATGGCCGTGCTGGACTCGCCCCATGTTCTCGCGATCATCTGGCTATCGGTCTGCCTGGTCGGTGCCGTGGGATGTTTCCTGGGCGCCGAGCAATCGTGGATCGCGACGCCCTTCGGTTTACGCGCGGCGGGCCGGGACGAACATCCGGTGCTCTCGGCGGCATGGGAGCGGGTGGCGCGCGCGGCCGGCGTCGAACCGGAGCGGCATTCGCTGTGGGTGCGGATCACCGATCGTGAATTCCTGGTGCCGACCCGGATGATCGCGGTCGACGTCGCCGCGCTGGAACTGTCACCGCGCGAACTCGATGCCGTCCTCGCGCACGGGTGGGGGCACCGGCTGTACAGCCGAATGGCCTTCGCACAGTATTGGTTTCGACTTTTCAATCTGCCGCTGGTCTGGCTCGAGCGGGTCTTCCTGTCGGGTCCCGCGGCCGTGGGGGCCTGGCTGTCCCGGCATCTGTCACCGTCCACCGCCCGGGTGGTCGGTACCGGCTGGAGTGTGCTCGCCAGAATTCTGGTGGCCTGCCCGGTGATCGCCGCATTGACGATCATCACCGGGCCGACCACGGCGGTACTGCTGCGCCTGGTACCCGAGATCGCGGCCTGCGCGCTGGTCCCGATCGTGCGGCGGACCAACTTCCTGGTGGACCGGACCGCCGTCGACCTGGGCTACGGCCCCGACCTCGGTGCGGCACTGCATCAGCGCGCCCGCGATGTCGATGAGGATGCCGCGCTCTACGCCCTGTCGGTATCCGCCTGGACCCCGCGCACCCCCGCCGATCAGCGGGTGCGTGCGATCCGCGACCGACTCGACGCGGTCGCCCGGGCCAGCGGTGACCACAATCCGCCGACGCGGGTGTCGAAGGCTCGCGACGAGGAGACTCTGCGGATCAAGATGCGCGGACGGCCTCGACCGGCCGCGACTCCGCAGTTCCGGCCACCGCCCGCGATGCCGGGTCGCCCGCAGCCGGGTCCGATGCCGCCCGACCCCCGCGCGGGCGTGCGTAAACCGGCCGAGACCAGGGCCGTCCCCGGTAATCCGGCGAAACCGGTCGACGCCGCCGCCGAGACCGTGGTGTTCCAGCGACCTCCGACCGGCGAGCCATCGAAGGACAACGCCGCCGCCGAAACGACGGTATTCGAGGTCCTCGAGTCCGAGCGACCCGCCGGAGACCGGACCGCCGGTGGCGCGAAACCGGACAAGGACAACTCGGCGGCCGAGACAACGGTCTTCGAAGTACCGAAGGCCCGGCCGACCGCGAAGACGGCGCCCGAAGACCAGGGCAACTCGGCTGCCGAGGCGGCCGCGCCGGAGGAATCCACAGCCGAGGGGCCAGGTGTGGGCGAGGCGGAGCCCCGCAATGCCGCCGCCACCGAACCCGCTGCGGACGACGTGTCGGCGCCCGATGAGCAAGCAGCTTCGAACGACGCGGTCACGAAAGGCGTTGCTGCCGAGACGAAGTCGTCCGAGGCGACAGCCGACGAGGGCGCCGAGGGTGGGCCGACCGGGAATCAGGGCCCCGGCAGCAAAGCGGGCGGGCCCAGCAAGGTCGGTGAGCCACCCAAGGCCGGCGGATCGGACGAGGTCAGTGGGTCGGGCAAGGTCAGTGGGTCGGGCAAGGTTGGTGAGGTCGGCGATACCGCCGACGGCAAGACGGCCGGGGCCGACAAGGACGAGGCCGGCAAGAACCGGGCCGACGATGAGAGCTGATCGCGCTCAGCAGCTCTCGAATGCGGCCTTGGCATATCCGAACGACTGGTAGCCGTACTGGTACACCCACCGCGACACCCCGATCGGCGGCTTCGCGTCGACCATGAGAACCTCCCCGTCCCAGCACTTTCCGAGAACATAGCGGGCCCGCGAGATATGCGGTGTGAAGGTCACCACGATAACCCGCCGCCAGCCGCCGGCCGCGGCACGTGCGGCCAGTTCGCGTCCCTCGCCGAGGGTGGTGCGCGGTGCCGGGTCGAAGCAGTCGACCTCGAAACTGTAGCCGCCGTGGCAGATTCGATTGAGTAGCGGCGAATGTTCGTACGGATCGGAGAACAGCACGCGCGGCGCGTATCCGTCGTGTGCGAGCCGCAGCGCCAGCTCCTCGCGGCCGTCGTGGGCACCGCCCAGCACCACGATGGCATCCGCCGGTCGCGGACGATCCACTGCGGGACGGACGTACACCGGCCACAGTCCGGCGCCGATGGCGGCGACCGCGATGACCAGCCCGGCCGCCCACCGCTTCCTGCCCACGCTGCGATCCTAGAAGCGGTCGAATATGCTCGCCGCGATGGGTTTCCCCTTGTACATCTATTGTTGCCTGCGACCTCGCCTACCGGATGTGGTGCGGCCATACCCGGCTCGTATCAATCGATTATGCGTCTGACGGTATTCGGGACGGGGTATCTGGGAGCGACCCATGCCGCCTGTATGGCCGAGCTCGGCCATGAGGTGCTGGGCGTGGATATCGACCCCGGCAAGGTCGCCAAATTGTCCGACGGCGTGGTGCCGTTCTACGAACCGGGACTCGAGGATGTGCTGCGCCGCAACCTCGATGCCGGACGGCTACGCTTCACCACCTCCTACGAGGAGGCCGCCGCCCACGCCGACGCGCACTTCCTCGGGGTCGGCACACCCCAGAAGAAGGGTGAATACGGCGCGGATCTGAAATATGTGCACGCGGTCACCGACACCCTGGCGCCGATGCTGGAACGTCCGGCGGTGCTGATCGGCAAGTCCACCGTCCCGGTGGGCACGGCCGCCGAACTGGGCCACCGGATGCGCGAGCGCGCCACCGTCGAGGTCGAGGTGGCGTGGAATCCGGAGTTCCTGCGCGAGGGGTTCGCGGTACGGGACACGTTGCGCCCGGATCGGCTGGTCCTCGGTGTCGACGGTCAGCGCGAGCGCTCGGACTGGGTGCGCGAGCAGGTATGTGAGATCTACGCCGATCTGATCGCGGCCGAGGTCCCGTTCCTGCAGACCGATCTGGCCACCGCCGAACTGGTGAAGGTTTCGGCGAACGCGTTCCTGGCCACGAAGATCTCCTTCATCAACGCCGTCTCCGAGGTCTGCGAGGCCACCGGCGCCGATGTCACCCTGCTGGCCGACGCGCTCGGCCACGACGCCCGGATCGGACGCCGATTCCTCAATGCGGGACTGGGTTTCGGCGGTGGCTGCCTGCCCAAGGATATCCGCGCGTTCATGGCGCGGGCCGGCGAGGTGGGCGCCGATCACGCGGTGGCCTTCCTGCGTGAGGTCGACCACATCAATATGCGCCGGCGCACCAAGGTCGTCGATATGGCGACCCGGGCCTGTGGCGGATCACTACTGGGCGCCAATGTCGCCGTGCTCGGTGCGGCGTTCAAACCCGAATCCGATGATGTGCGTGATTCTCCCGCGCTCAACGTCGCCGGAATGATCCAGCTGCACGGCGCGGTGGTGACCGTCTACGACCCCAAGGCACTGGAGAACTCCCGGCGGGTGTTTCCCACGCTCAATTACGCCACCTCGGTCGCCGAGGCCTGCCGCCGCGCGGATGTGGTGCTCGTTCTGACTGAATGGTCGGAATTCGTCGCACTGCGGCCGGAGGAGCTCAACGATGTGGTGAGCCACCGTTCCATCATCGACGGTCGAAATTGTCTCGAACGCGCCGCATGGATCGATGCCGGATGGGTATACGCGGGACTCGGCACGTCGTAGTGTCCTTGTGACCGGGTACAGTGGGGCACCCTGCGGCACTGGTCCCGCTCGGGGAATCCGGATGCCCGCGAGTTGAGGTCGGCGGATCCCGCCGGGCGCCGGTTCGGCGTACCGGTCGGGGAACGTGAAACGAGATGGGCGGCAGATGAGTTCGGTACTGGGTGTGTCGGTAGGGGGCGGCACGGTGCGTGTCGCGCTGCCGTTCCCGGGTAATTCCGCCGAGCGTTTCGCTCCCATCGGATTCGATGTGCAAGCCCTGCCGGTCACCGAGGAGCGGCCGGTGGGGGATGTGGCCGCCGACACCATCGGCGCCGTCCTGGGCGCCCACCCGGCGATCTCGGCGACCGCCATCGCCTATCGGACCGAGGCGCAGGGGCGGGCGCTGCGCTCGGCGCTGGCGCGGCGTCAGCTCACCGGTTACCAACTCGTTCCGGAGTTGAACGCGGCCCGCGAATTCCTGCGTATCTCGGGCGAGCTGCAGGGCTATCGCACCGTCGCGATCTACGATCTCGGCAGTTCGGGGTTGTCGGTGAGCATCGTCGACGTCGCCTCCGGCAAGGTCAGCCACAGTGAGCGCCGCAGCGATATCAGCGGTGACTATCTGGATCTGCTGATCCGCGAACAGCAGATCGCCTCGGGCCGGATCCAGCATCCGCCCACCGCCGAGGGTTTGGCGGCGCTGGACGACACCTGCCGCCGGGCCAAGGAAGCGCTGTCGAGTACCGGAGCGGTGTCGGTCGAGTCCCCGCAGGGCACGATTTCGCTGTCCCGGGAGAATCTCGAAGCGCTGATCATGCTGGCCGTCGAATCCTCGGCCCGGATGACCCACGATGTCATCACCCGCTCCGATCAGACCGTGCAGGCCGTGTTCGTCATCGGCGGTTGCGCCCGGATCCCACTCATCGCCAAAACCCTCGAGCGTTGGATCGGCATGCCGGCCATCGTCCCGGGCGACCCGGAAACCGTCACGGTACGCGGCGCCGCACTGCTCGCCCGTCCCGGGCTGTCGGCCGGATCCGATGTGGCCCTGGATGATTCGAGCTCCGATGTCACCATGCAGATGCGGGCGGTCCGTCCCGCCGGGGCGGCATCACGAAGACTGTTCGACTTCACCGGATCCGGTCTGAGCGGCAACCGCAGGCGCACGTTGAATATCGCGGGTATCGGGATCAGCGCGTTGATCGTGATCTCCGCCATCGGAATCGGTCTCGGATGGGGGCAGACGCCCCCGCGCGGTGATTCGCAGAGCAGCAGCACCTCGGCCTCGACCTCGGTGCCGACCAGCACCACGTCCACCCCGAGTCCCGCCGCGCCGCCCCCGGCCACCGAACCGACCAACGCGGCGGTCGCCCCGCCCGCCCCCCAGGACGATGCTGAGCCCCACAGCCACAAAGCCCCGGCCCCCGCACCGAAACCCCCGGCCATCTTGGTCCCCGGCCTCCCGCCGATCATGGTCCCGACCTTGCCGCCGGTCGTTCTGCCGCAGATCCCCGGTCAATAGCCTGCGCCGACCCCGCTGACGGCCGCACTTTGCGTTCGGGTCAGGGCTGTCGTTCGGGTCAGCGCTGGCGGGGGCATCCGCCCGTCTGCGATGATGTGCGGGTCGGTCCGCCTCCGGCGCGGCCGGCGAAACGTTCGGATCGAATACGGGGAACCAGGAGGGGGCTATGCGGTTAGTTCCGGAAGCAGTACTGGGCATGG
>JAFMQT010000241.1 GCA_017354515.1 Nocardia sp.
CGAGGGCGGCACCATGCAGGTGGAGTTGAATCACACCGATCCGAATGTGCTGCCCGTCGGTTTCCGGACCGATACCAACGACTCTCGCATCCTGGCGTGCGCGCTCAACCTCGCCGCCGAAGGAGACCGGGTAGTGCTGGTGTCCAAGGACATTCCGCTGCGGGTCAAGGCCGGTGCGGTGGGTTTGACGGCCGAGGAGTACCACGCCCAGGACGTGGTGGTCTCCGGCTGGACCGGAATGGCCGAGTTGGAGGTCGGTTCCGACCGGATCGACCAGCTCTTCGCCGATTCGGTCGTCGATCTCGACGAGGCCCGGGATCTGCCCTGCCACACCGGTATTCGGCTGCTGAGCGCGACCAGCAGCGCCCTGGCCCGGGTCACCCCCGATAAGCGGGTGCAGTTGGTGCGCGGCGATCGCGAGGCGTTCGGTTTGCACGGCCGCTCGGCCGAACAGCGCATCGCGCTGGATCTGCTGCTGGACGAGAGCATCGGCATCGTCTCGATGGGCGGTAAGGCCGGTACCGGTAAGTCGGCGCTGGCGTTGACCGCGGGACTGGAAGCGGTGCTGGAGCGCAGATCTCAACGCAAGGTGGTCGTGTTCAGGCCGCTTTACGCGGTGGGTGGTCAGGATCTGGGATATCTGCCCGGGACCGAGAACGAGAAGATGGGCCCGTGGGCGCAGGCGGTCTTCGACACGCTGGAGGGGCTCGCCAGCCCCGAGGTGATGGAAGAGGTCATCGCCCGCGGCATGCTGGAAGTGCTACCGCTGACCCACATTCGGGGTCGGTCGCTGCACGATTCGTTCGTGATCGTGGACGAGGCGCAGTCGCTGGAGCGGAACGTGTTGCTCACGGTGCTCAGTCGGTTGGGCGCCGGATCGCGCGTGGTGCTGACGCACGATGTGGCCCAGCGCGACAACCTCCGGGTGGGACGGCATGACGGGGTGGCGGCGGTGATCGAGAAACTGAAGGGTCATCCGCTGTTCGCGCACGTCACGCTGACCCGCAGTGAGCGATCGCCGATCGCGGAACTGGTCACCGAGATGCTGGAGGAATACGGCCCCAACGCATGAAGTGAAATAAATCTCGAAAAAATATGACCCAGCAAACATCTGGAATATGGTTCAGGTCACGAATCTGCGGGTATATTGCCGCAAGAACCCTGCTCGGCATGGTTACCGTGGTTAAGCACTTGTTCGCGGATCCATAACCGGGCGCTGGCCTGAACGGCCGGTGGTGTTCACGATTTCGCATTTCCGCGGATCGGGCGCCACCGGCCACCTTTTCGAGAGGACGCACATGCACCACATCGCTCGACGTTCTGCCGCCGCCACCATGGCTGTTGCCGGAGCGGCGCTACTGTTCACCGCCGGATGCAGCGACGACAACAAGGACAACAACAGTTCGGGCACGACCAGCATGAGCCCGGGGATGACCATGTCCGGCAGCCCGGCGGCCGGCGCCCCCGGCGGCGGTCAGGCCTCCGGCGAGACCAAGATCCCCGGCGCAAACGGCCAGGAATTCACGATCGCCGGCAACATCCTCGATAAGTACAACAAGGAGGGCGGTCCGCAGGGCACCCTCGGCGCGCCGACCGGCAACAAGGTCGACGGCCCCAACGGTGGTTCCTGTCAGGAATTCACCGGCGGAGCGATCTGCTGGAGCCAGCAGACCGATGCCCACATCGTCTGGGGTGACATCCGCGGGGCTTGGGAGCAGAACGGTGGGGTGAACGGCAAGCTCGGCTACCCCACCTCCGACGAGAAGGACTCCCAGGGCGGTAAGGAGGCCGACTTCACCGGTGGCAACATCACCTGGAACTCCTCCAACCGGCAGACCCAGGTGAACCCGAAGTAATTTCGCGGCACTCACATACGGCGCGGCGGCGGGATCTCCACGGTCCCGCCGCCGTGTTGCGTCCGAGTACCCGAGTTCGGTGCGGTCAGCGGCGGCGGACCATATTCCAGACGCCGGCCGCGGTGCCGCGCAGGAAGTTCTCCCAGCTGAAGTGGTCGTGCCACAGTGTGATGCGGCCGTCGACGAGTTCGAAGGTCCCGCACACCCAGAAGCCGATCTCGAGCGGGCCGATCCGCAGATAGTCGGTGCGCTCGGTCAGGACGGTTTCGCCCTCGACGGCGGGTACGCCGGAGCTCTCGGCCGCGATGTGGTGCATCTCGGCGCGAAATCCGAGTGGGTCGCGGCTGAATCCGCGCCATACCGCGGCCACCCGCCGGCTGCCGCGGATATCGGGCAGTGTGGTGTTCTTCCAGACGATGTCGGTGTCGACGAGATCGAGCGCTTCGTTCACCGCTCCGATCTCGAGTGCGGCGAACAGTTCGCGCACCGTGGTGACGGCGTTCTGCTGTAACTCAGGTAGTTCGGCCATATTTCGACTGTAAGCGTGTCGCGGTGTGCCGCGCGGCTGATCGCATCCGTTTCGCCCGCCCGATCCGGGTCAGCTGCCGCGGCGCTCGATCAGCACCCCGACACCGTCGAGTATGCGGTCGATTCCGTAGTCGAGGGCGGCGCCGCGATCACCGCCGGTTGCCGAGTAGGCGGCCGCGATCTCCGGGAACCGGTCGGCGTGGGTGTGCAGTACGGCGCCGACCTGATCGGCCATCAGCGATTCGGCCTCCTCGGGCCCACTCGCGGCGGTCTGCTGGACGAGGCTGCGGATGTGGCCGTTCAACAGCACCACGGTGTCGAGCCGTTCGGCGCCGCTCAGGCCGGTATCGGCTAGTGCTGCCAGCGCGGCCTCCATCCAGGCCATTTCATTGGGTCCGAGGGGACGTGTTCGCGCGGTGGTCAGTTCGATGGCCCACGGATGCGCCCGATAGCGCGCGTGAATGGTGTGTGACCACTGGGCGAGGGCGGTACGCCAGGACCGGTCCCCGGTTTCGGCGATGTGCGGTGGGGCGCCCAGTGCCTGATCCAGCATGACTGCCGTGAGCTCGGCCTTTCCGGGCACATAGCGATACAGCGCCATCTTGGCGCAGCCCAGTCGCTCGGCCAGGCGCTGCATGGATACGGCGGCGAATCCGTCCGCGTCGGCGAGCGCGATCGCCTCGGTGACGATTCGATCCAGCGATAGCGAGGGCCTGGGACCGCGCCGGGGCCGGTCGGGCGTCCCCCACAACAGGTCGAGAGCGGTTGGTGCGGCCATAGGGACATCTTTCCCAACAATCTCTTGCGAAAAAACTGTGTCCAGCATACGCTAAAACGCGTCCGACAGACACAATTACTGAGGGAGGCATCATGCGCACCACCTCCGCACTCGTATCCGGCGCGAGCATCGCCGGGCCGTCGCTGGCCTATTGGCTGTCGCGCTACGGATTCGAGGTCACCGTCGTCGAGCGGGCCCCCGGCCTCCGTCCGGGTGGTCAGGCCGTCGATTTCAAAGGGCCCACCCATCGGGCGGTACTCGAGCGGATGGGGGTGTGGGATCAGGTGTGCGGCCGGCGCACCGGCACCACCGATATCGTCTACACCGCCGCCGACGGGAGTGAATTGGCGGTTATGCCGGGCGAATTCACCGGCGGGGACGTGGAGATCCTGCGCGGGGACCTCGCCCGGATTCTCTATTCGAGGAGTTCGCAGCGTTGCGAATACCGCTTCGGAGATTCGATCACCGCGCTGTGCGCGGACGACGCCGGTGTGCGGGTGGAATTCGAGCACGCGCCCGCGCGCCGCTTCGACCTGGTGGTCGGGTGCGACGGAATACATTCCCGGGTACGGGCGCTGGCCTTCGGGCCCGAGGCCGATTATGTGCGGCATCTGGGTTACTACTACTGCACCGCCGGGGCGGCCGGGTGGGGGGAGAACTCTCGGGAGCGAGGACGGTCCATCGGCTACAACGAACCCGGACGGCTGGCGGTGCGCGGCGGGAACAAGGCCGCTCACATGTATATGTTCGCCTCCGGGGAATTGCACTATGACCGGCGCGACGAAGCCGCGCAGCGGGCGTTGCTCGCACACGCCTTCGATGGTGTCGGCGGACCGGTA
Organism: Nocardia sp.; assembly: GCA_017354515.1. Taxonomy (GTDB): domain Bacteria; phylum Actinomycetota; class Actinomycetes; order Mycobacteriales; family Mycobacteriaceae; genus Nocardia. The sequence goes on from JAFMQT010000241.1 coordinate 4,002, forward strand.
CCGGACATGCTGCGCGAACTGCGCGATCTGGACGGCTTCTACCTGGATTCACTCGGGCAGGTGCGGATGAACAGCGGATATACCAGGGGGCGGATCGCGCTTGTCGGCGATGCCGCGTACGGCAATACGCTGGGCGGATTCGGTACCGGGCTGGCGGTGGTGGGCGCCTATGTCCTCGCGGGCGAACTGGCCACGGCCCCCGGCGACCACCGGGCAGCCTTCGCGCGCTACGACGAGGTGATGAAGCGCTACGCCAAGATCGCGGGGAACGCCAATGCCGGGCGCTTCCTCGCGCCGCGCACCGCCCGCGGCATCCGGATGCGCAACCGATTCCTCGGATCGTGGGTGTTCACCCTGATGAACAGGTACGCCGACCACGCCGCCACCGACATCGACCTGCGCGACTACCCGGCGCTCGTGCCGGGCCCTGCGGTTCAGTCCTGATCCTCGACCCGGGTCATCGACAGCACATCCAGTCGCCGGTCCAATTCCGCCTCCGACAATTCCTCGCCGATCAAACCTCGATCGACAACTGTTTCCCGGATTGTCTTGTTTTCACGCAGCGCCTGTTTGGCGACGGCCGCCGCCTCTTCATATCCGATGGCGGAATTCAGCGGAGTCACGATCGACGGTGAGGATTCCGCCAGGCGCAGCAAACGGTCGGTATCAGCGGTGATGCCGGATATGCATTTATCGGCGAACAGGCGCGAGACGTTGGTCAGCAGCCGAATCGACTCCAGCACATTCCGCGCCATCATCGGAATGTAGACATTCAATTCGAAGGCTCCGTTGCCTCCGCCCCAGGCCACCGCCGCGTCATTGCCGATCACCTGCGCCGCGACCTGGGTCACCGCCTCGGGCAGGACCGGATTGACCTTGCCGGGCATGATCGAGGACCCCGGCTGCAGATCCGGCAGCCGCAATTCGGCCAGTCCGGTCAGCGGACCCGAGCCCATCCACCGAATATCGTTGGCCACCTTGGTCAGACTGATCGCGATGGTGCGCAGCATGCCGGAGACCTCGACCAGACCGTCGCGCGCGGCCTGTGCCTCGAAATGATTACGAGCCTCGGACAATTCGTCCAGGCCGGTCGAAATTCTGAGTTCGGCAACGACTTTCGCGCCGAATCCGGCCGGGGCATTCAGGCCGGTACCGACAGCTGTTCCGCCGATGGGCAATTCGCCGAGGCGCGGCAGTGCGGCGATCAGTCGCTCCGATCCCGCCTCCACCTGGCGGGTGTAGCCGCTGAACTCCTGGCCGAGGGTCACCGGCACCGCGTCCATCAGATGCGTGCGGCCGGATTTGACGACCGTGCGCCACTCGGTGGCCTTGTCCAGCAGGCGAAGTCGCAGATGGTCGAGGGCCGGCAGCAGGTCTTTCACCACGGCCTCGGTGGCCGCCAGATGGGTCGCGGTCGGAAAGGTGTCGTTGGAGGACTGCGACATATTGACGTCGTCGTTCGGGTGCACGGTGACCCCCGACGCCGCGGCCAGACTCGCGATCACCTCGTTGGCGTTCATATTCGAGCTGGTGCCCGATCCGGTCTGGAATACATCGATCGGGAACTGGTCGTCGTGGCGGCCCGCGGCGATCTCGTTCGCGGCGGCGACGATAGCCCGGGCCTTGGTGGCATCCAGCAGCCCGAGATTCTGATTCACCGTCGCGCACGCGGCCTTCAGCAGACCCAGGGCGCGGATCTGGGCGCGTTCGAGACCTCGCCCGCTGATCGGGAAGTTCTCCACCGCCCGCTGGGTCTGGGCGCGCCACAACGCGTTCACCGGAACGCGGACCTCGCCCATGGTGTCGTGTTCGATGCGGTACTGCGTCGGGTCATCGGCCATGGACCCGACAGTAGCGGTATGGGCGATGGGTGCGCAGCAGGTCGCTCACCTCATATGCGCGCCCGTCAGCATCGGCGCATCGAACGGCCACCCGCCGGAATGTGCCGGCGGGCGGCCGTATATACCGGCCGGCGCCGATCAGGGCAGCGGCGGCACCGCGGACTCGTCGCCGCTGAAGTCGACGGAGGAGTATTCGCGCAGTTTGGTCAGGCGGTGGTAGGCATCGATCATGCGCACCGTCCCGGACTTGGAGCGCATCACGATGGACTGCGTCGACGCCCCGCCGCTGTAGTACCGCACCCCGCGCAGCAGATCTCCGTCGGTGACGCCGGTAGCGCAGAAGAAGACATTGTCGCCCGCGACCAGATCCTCGGTGCTGAGCACCCGATCCAGGTCGTGACCGGCGTCGATGGCCTTCTGCTTCTCGGCATCGTCCTTGGGGGAGAGCTTGCCCTGCAGCGCACCGCCCATACAGCGCAGTGCGGCCGCGGCGATGATCCCCTCGGGGGTGCCGCCGATGCCGACCAGCATGTCGGTGCCCGAATCCGGCCGCGCGCACGCGATCGCGCCGGCGACGTCACCGTCGGAGATCAACCGGATGCGGGCGCCGGCATCGCGGACCTGCTGGATGTGATCGGCGTGCCGGGGCCGGTCGAGGACACATACGGTCAGATCCGAGACCGCCGAATTCTTGGTCTTGGCGACGCGGCGCAGATTCTCGGCGATCGGCGCGCTGAGGTCGATCACATCGGCGGCCTCCGGACCGACGGCGATCTTCTCCATATAGAACACCGCGGACGGGTCGAACATGGCGCCGCGCTCGGCGACCGCCAGCACCGAGATGGCGCCCGAGGAGCCCTTGGACATCAGGGTGGTGCCGTCGATGGGGTCGACCGCGAAATCGACCTCGGGCCCGGTGCCGTCGCCCACGGCCTCGCCGTTGTAGAGCATCGGGGCCTCGTCCTTCTCGCCCTCACCGATGACCACGACGCCCTTCATCGACACGCTGGCGACCAGCTGACGCATAGCATCGACCGCCGCGCCGTCGCCGCCCTCCTTGTCGCCGCGCCCGACCCAGCGGCCCGCGGCCATCGCTCCCGCCTCCGTCACCCGGACCAACTCCAGTGCCAAGTTGCGGTCGGGTGCCTCACGGCGGCGACTGGTTGCGGGTGTGGGTGCCGTCATGACGGTGCCTCCTCGATTCGTGTATTGCTGCGTGAATTGTCGCAGAAG
>JAFMQT010000038.1 GCA_017354515.1 Nocardia sp.
GACCGCACCCCGCAAACCATCCGGCCGCTGCTCGAGATGTCGCTCCGCGACTACGACTCCGGACTGCTCGACGCGCCCTGGCCACCGCAATACCCGAAAATGCCGAACGAACCCCCGCGCGTACAACCCAGCCGCGCCCGCAGCGCGTACTGACCGCCGACGCGGGCTACAAGCGGGGGAACGTACTCTCGATCATCGCCATCAGCACATCCGCCAGCAGATGATGCACCTGCTCGCGATCGAGACTGCCGCGCGTAATCCACTCCCGCCCTGCGGCTTTAACCAGCCCACTGTACGCACGAACCATAGCGCGCAACTCGTCGTCCCGCCCGCTGCCACTGAGCCCCGCCATCGCCAGCAACCGGTCCGCGGCGGCGTCATCGGCCTCATCCAGAATCCGCTGCACCTCCGGATCGTCGCCGACCCCCTCGTGCCCGGTCACCTTCACCCACGTCCCACCCAGACCACTGATCGTGTCCAGCAACCAGGACACACTCGCATCCACCCGCTCGCGCGCCGACCCCGACGCCACCGGCATATGATCCGGGGGTGGCAACGTCACCATCCGGCGCACCACCGCCAGATACAGATCCCGCTTATTGCCGAAATAGTGATTGATCAGGCCGCGCGCCACCCCGGCACGCTGCGCCAGTTCCGCGGTCGAGACCGCCGCATAGGGTCGTTCACCGAACATCTCGATCGCGCACGCCAGAATCTGGGCACGTCGTTCATCCGGCTCCAACCGGCGCCGGCGGACCGCCTCGGCCTCGCCCGGCACCGGCTGGGAGGTGGTTTCAGAGTGAGCGGGCAATGAGATCCTTCATCACCTCGTTGGAACCGGCCAGGATCCGCAGCACCCGCGCACCCGTATACAGCTGGGAGATCGGGTATTCCGTCATATATCCATAACCACCGAACAGTTGTAGACAGCGATCCACCACGATACCCAGCTGGTCGGTCAACCAGTATTTGGCCATCGCCGCCGTCGGAATATCGAGCTCACCACCCAGATGCTTACCGATCGCATCGTCGAGGAACGTGCGGCTCACCCGCGCGATCGTCGCACACTCCGCCAGCTCGAACTTCGTATTCTGCATCGCGAACAGCGGCCTGCCGAAAGCCTCACGGCCCTTGGTGTATTCGACGGTCAGCTGCACCGCGCGTTCCATCATCGCCACCGCCATGATCGCGGTCACCAGCCGCTCCTGCGCGAGCAGCTGCATCATCTGATAAAAGCCCTGCCCCTCGGCCTGCCCCAGCAGATTCGAGGCCGGCACCCGCAGACCGTCGAAGAACAGCTCAGCGGTGTCCTGGGCCTTACCGCCGATCTTGTTCAGGATCCGGCCCCGCCGGAAGCCCGGCGTATCGTCGCCCACCTCCGCGAAGATCAGCGACACGCCCGCCGCGCCCTTGCTCGGATCGGTCTTGGCCGCGATCACGATACCGTCGCACAACCAGCCGTTGGAGATGAAGATCTTCGAACCGGTGATGACATATTCATCGCCCTCGCGCACCGCCCGGGTCGTGATGTTCTGCAGATCCGAACCGGTCCCCGGCTCGGTCATACCGATCGACAGCACCAGCTCACCACTCGCCGCCTTCGGCAGCACCCGCCGCTTCAGATCCTCCGACCCGAAGTGCTGAATATAGGGCGCGATGATCGACGAATGCACGGGCATCCCCATCGCCCCGTCACCGGCCACCGTCTGCGCCTCGATCACCGCCGCCTCGTGCGCGAAAGTGCCCCCGCCACCGCCGAATTCCGATGGCACCGCCGCGCACAGCAGCCCGAGTTCCCCTGCCCGGCGGTACAACTCGCGGTCCGGATGGCCCTGCGCGACGAACTTCTCCTCGTTCGGCACGACCTCCTTCTCGAAGAAGGTCTTCGCCAGATCCCGGACCGCCTCGACCTCATCGTCGCTCCACGCGGCGCGCGCCATGGTCACTTCCTTCACCTCGCACCTGCCACCGGCTATCGCCGGTCCTGCTCGGCACCAGACTGTCGAACTGTTGGCGTTATGTCAACAAGAGTCGCCCGCGGCACATCACCGCCCGTCAAGCGGCCACACCCGCGATGAGACAATGGGGCACCCCATGTCAGCGACCGAAGGATCATCCGGCACCACGATGGCTGAGCACACCGCCCCCGACGCGCCCACCCCCTCGACGCCGGGCACCTCCATCGATCCGGGTGAACTAGCCGTCTGCCTGCGAGTTCTCGATCAGGCCGCCCTCCTGGACGCCGGCGACCCCGATGCGATCACCGTCCAGCGCGCGGTCGCCCACATGTTCAAGAAATACAAGAAGCGCCGCCGTGTCGAAGCCCGCGACGCCGTCGCCGCCGCCGACCGCGCGGTAGTCGCGGCCACCGCGACCGGATCGCCTCAGCGCATCGACGACGAAACCGCCGGAATCCCGATCTCGACCAGCACAGAGGGCGACTCGGCGGGAACGTTCATCCGCCCGCGCCCCTGCTACATCTGCAAACAGCGCTACACCCGCGTCGACCACTTCTACCATCAGCTCTGCCCCGACTGCGCCGCCGACAGCCATGCCCGTCGTGACGCGCGCGCCGATCTCACCGGCCGTCGGGCACTGCTCACCGGCGGCCGCGCCAAGATCGGCATGTACATCGCCCTGCGGCTGCTGCGCGATGGTGCGCATACCACGATCACCACCCGCTTCCCCAACGACGCGATCCGCCGATTCACCGCCCAGCCCGACAGCGCCGACTGGCTGCACCGGCTCCGCATCGTCGGGATCGATCTCCGCGATCCCGCGCAGGTGGTCGCCCTCGCCGATGACGTCGCCGCCCAGGGATCGCTCGACATCATCATCAACAACGCCGCCCAGACCGTGCGCCGCTCCGCCGGCTCCTACGCCGCACTCATCGATGCCGAATCCGCACCGCTGCCCGCCGGCGAACTCCCCGATACCATCACCTTCGGCGCCACCACCCAGGCACATCCCAACGCGCTCACCGCGTCTGTGCCCACCACCCCGGCACCAGGCCGGCTCTCCGCCGCACAGGTCACCGACCTCGCGATGGTCGCCGGATCGGCCACACCCGACCGCATCGAACGCGGTCTCGCCATCGACGCCGGCGGACTGGTCCCCGACCTCGCCCACACCAACAGCTGGGTCCAGACCGTGGCCGAGGTCGACGCCACCGAACTGCTGGAAGTGCAACTCTGCAATTCCACGGCGCCGTTCATCCTGATATCGCGACTGCGCCCCGCGTTGGCCGCCTCGCCCGCCCGCCGCAAGTACATCGTCAACGTCTCCGCGATGGAAGGTGTCTTCAGCCGCGGCTACAAGGGCCCGGGCCACCCGCACACCAATATGGCCAAGGCGGCGCTCAATATGCTGACCCGAACCAGCGCCCGCGAGATGTTCGAGACCGACCAAATCCTCATGACCGCGGTCGACACCGGCTGGATCACCGACGAACGGCCGCATTTCACCAAAATCCGCCTCGCCGACGAAGGCTTCCACGCTCCACTGGACCTCGTCGACGGCGCCGCCCGCGTGTACGACCCCATCGTGCGCGGCGAGCTCGGCGAGGACCTCTTCGGCTGCTTCCTCAAGGACTTCTCGCCTGCCAACTGGTGACTTCTGACCCGGTCGAGGCTGTTTTTCGAGCTGGAGTTCATCTGGTGGCGGAGGGTGGCTGGTCGGATAATCATCAGTTAATGCGCATATATACGTATGGCAGTTGTCAATATGGGGTGCCGATCAGCCGGCGCCGAGCGAAGTATCCGCCCAACTATCAAGGCGGCCCGATGAATTCATCGGCCCATCCGGTCATCCGCGGAGCCGAATCACTCTCCTGCATCTCGCCGGCAACTTTCGTGAGCACAAGACGCTCTCCCCCACTGGTCGCGGTCCGGTGTGATCGGCCCGACGTACATAGTTACATGCGCATATCACCGTTTACATATTCAATTAGATTCCGGAACGCCTGCGAGACAATAACGTTGGGGCTACGACTCCCCGTGAGATGTGGAACATCCCACCCGTTTACCGACAATTCCGACTTAATCTTGATGTGTGATGTACCGGCTTCTGGCCGACTCCACGGCGGCCACCCACTTCCTGTTCGTTGCCTACCTCGTCGTCGGCGGCTTCCTCGCGTGGCACTGGCGTTGGACGATCTGGACCCATATCGCGGCTGTCGCTTGGGGATTCAGCACCGTCCTGTTCGGCTTCCAGTGCCCGCTGACCCACCTCGAGTCCTGGGCACGCCAGCACGGCGGCGAAGCCGGCCTGCCACCTAGCGGATTCATCGACCACTACATCACGGGAGTGCTGTACCCGGAGAGTGCGCTGACATTGGTCCAGGTGGTGGTGGCGCTGGTCATCGCGGGCTCCTGGGCGGGCTACGTCTACTTCCGCGGACACCAGCGGGCGGACGAGAAGCACTGGGCCGCCTGAACCTTGGCCCCGGAATCATTCGCGACCCATCGCCCGGGCAGCCCGGGCCACATCCGCACCGGTCGCGGTGTCGGCGGCCGGGGCGAGCATCCATTGCACCGCGAGGCCTTGGAACAGCGCGAAGTACACCTTCGCCAATGACCGGGCCTCCGCGGCCGCCAAGTCCGGATGCGTCTGCCTGAGCACATCGGCAAGACCCGCGTATACCCGGTCGATCGCCTCGCCCATATAGTTCTCGTACTCGTGCGGCTCACGCATCAACCGGAAGCCGTTCTCGAAACTCAGCAGTAGCTGCTCGCGATGATTCTGGATGACATCGAGCATTCCGTCCCAGGTCGACTCCAGCGATTCCGCAAGCGCCCTCCCCTCCCCCGCATCGCGTATCGCGGCATCCATGCCATCACCGAGCTCGGTACCGGCGGCCTCATTGACGGCCTCGGTAATCAGGCGGTCCTTCGTCCCGAAGTGATAGCCGATGGCCGCCAGGCTCACCCCCGCCGCACCGGCGATATCGCGAGCGGTGACCTTGGCCAGCCCTCGTTCCAGAATCGCCTTCCGCGCTCCCGCCAGGAGATCTTCCCGATTACCCATCTGCACAGCGTACATGTCTCAGACATTTGTACTAGACAGACGTGCCACCCATGTGAGACATTCGTCTAAGACGTTCGTCCTAGTCAAAACCGCAACAGTCCGTCCCGTTTCCGCACGCCCTGGAGCCGAATCATGTGCCCTGCCCACAACATCCACGTCCTGGTGTCCGGCGGCGGAATCGCCGGCAACGCCATCGCCCTGCAACTGCTACGAACGGGAATCCGGGTGACCGTGATCGAGCGCGCGCCGCTCCCCCGCCCGGGCGGCCAGGCCGTGGATCTGCGCGGCCCCAGCCGGGAGGTCGCCGAGCGGATGGATCTGATGCCGGGGATCGACAAATACCGGCTCGAGGAGCTCGGCATGTCCTATGTCGATCACCGGGGCCGGCCGTACGCGAATATGTCGATGGCGGACTTCGAGGGTAAAGGGCCGGTCGCCGAGATCGAGATCACCCGCGGCGATCTCAACCAGGTGCTGCTCGATGCGGTCGCCGAGGCCGGAGGTGAACTCGACTACCGCTACGGAGAATCGATCCGGGCACTGGCACAAGATGATTCGGGCGTGGACGTGGAGTTCACCTCCGGCAGCCGGGGGCGATTCGACCTGGTCGTCGGTGCCGACGGTGTCCATTCGGCGACCCGCCGGATGGCGTTCGGGCCCGAGGAGCGGTTCAGCACCTTCCTCGGCGGTTACGTCTCGTTCTTCACGATGCCGACGCCCGCGAATATGAAACCGGGATGGTTCGCGGTGCAACTGATTCCGCACGCGGCCGTCGGCCTGCGCCCCGATCGCGATCCGGCCACCGCCAAAGCGATCCTGACGGTGCTCGCCGAGCCGGACCCGCGGTTGCGCCGCGACGTGGACCTGCAGCAGCGGTTCCTGCGCGAGAAGATCGGAACGAATTCCAACTGGCACGCACCGGCGATCCTGGACGCGATGCGGACCTGCACCGACTTCTACTTCGACGAACTGGTCCGCATCGATATGCCTACCCTCGCGGCCGGCCGGGTGACCCTGGCCGGCGACGCCGGCTATTGCGGCTCCCCGATGACGGGCATGGGCACCGCGATGGCACTCGTCGGCGCCTACATCCTCGCCGGTGAGATCGCCGCCCGCCCCGACGACCTACCGGCAGCGCTGCGGCATTACGAGCAGGCCGTCACACCCTTCCTGGACGAGGCCAAACAGATGCCGGGCGGGGGCATCGACATGATGTTGTCGACCACCGGCTTCGGGACCGCGCTGCGCCGCACCGCGAACCGGATCATGATGTCGCGGGCGATGCGGCCGGTGATGATGAGGATGTTCTTCGGCCACACCGACGACTACCGGCTGCCGGACTACCCGATCCCGGCCTGAACTACATATCCGCCGTCATCCCCGGCGTCATGCCCTCGGCCACGCGGAAACGTCCGGCCAGATCCGCGAGCATCTCGATCGACTCCGGGGACAGGCCGTGTGCGCTGATCAGCAGTCGCCGCAGTGTCCGATTGGTGACGGTGGCCGCCACCGTCTCGTCGGCGGGCGCGCACTCGGGTCCGGCGTCCGCGTCGCATCGGGTCAGCTCGGCCGAGAGCACCCGCGCGATGGCGTTGACCAGCGCGGGCGTCGGATTATTTCGATTGCCTGAACGTAACTGTGACACATACGTGGCCGAGACCGGATGCCCCGCCTGGGTTACCCGGAACGCCAGGGAGCGGCTCGACATCCGCGTGCCGTTCACCCGCTCCCACTGCGCGACTGCCTCGTTCAGGCGGTCGGCGAATTTCACCGCTGCAACACCCCCAAGGCCGCGGCGGCTTGCCCGGACCACGGTGCACTCATGAAGATTTGACGTGTCAAAGTTACGCTGCGGCGCGCTAATTCGCACGCAGACAGGCCGATATCTGCCGAATAGTCACGACTGGATAGTCTCGAAGGGTGTCCACGACCCTGATGCTCGACGTCGACACCGGCATCGACGACGCCCTGGCCCTGATGTCCGTACTCGCCGATCCGCGCGCCGACATCGCCGCGATCGCGTCCACCGCGGGCAATGTTCCGGCCGCGCGGGTTGCGGCCAACAACCTTGCCCTGCTGGATCTTTGCCAGGCTCCCGATATCGAGGTGGCGCTGGGTGCGCAGCAGCCACTGGCCACCCCGCTGCGCACCACCGAGGACACCCACGGACCGCAGGGCATCGGTTATGCCGAGTTGCTACCGTCGGCGCGGGTGCTGTCCGAGCGCACGGCGGCCCAGCTGTGGGTCGACACCGTGCGGACCCGGCCCGGCGAGGTGGTGGGTCTGGCCACCGGCCCCCTCACCAATCTGGCCCTGGCCCTGAGGTTGGAACCTCAACTCCCGCACCTGCTTCGGCGACTGGTGATCATGGGTGGCGCCTTCAACCATCCGGGTAACACCACCCCGACCAACGAGTGGAATGTGCACGTCGATCCCGAGGCCGCCAAGGAGGTCTTCGACGCGTTCTCCCTCGTCCCCGCCGACCGCCGTCCGATCGTCTGCGCACTGGACATCACCGAGACGATCGAGATGAACCCGGATCATCTGCGGCGCATCGCCGAACGCGCGAACTGCGCCGGACTGACGATCCCGGCACCCGGCGACCGCCCCGGGATCCGCTGCGAGGCGGCCAATCCCATGGTGCGGTTCCTGTTCGACGCGGTCCGGTTCTATTTCGAATTCCACGACCGGTTCGGACTGGGGTATATCGCCCATATGCACGATCCGTTCGCGGCGGCCGTCGCCCTCGACTCCGCGATCGCCGAACTACGCCCGGCCACAGTCGATGTCGAGTTGACCGGCACCCTCACCCGGGCACAGACGGTGGCGGACTGGGCGGGGATGTGGGGACGCGAACCCAATGCCGATATCGCGGTCCGCACCGATCCCGGCGCCTTCTTCGATCAGTTGATCGCCCGGCTCGGCGATTTCGCGGTGCACTGCTATCCGGCGCCGCAGGAGGTCCGATGATCGGCGACCGGGAGGCGGACGCGGTCATCGGCTTCCGTCACGAGCTCGGCCTGTCCGGAATCATCGACGTCCACACGCATTTCATGCCCGAACGCGTCATGCGGAAGGTGTGGGAGTATTTCGATTCCGCCGGCCCGCTGATCGGGCGCCGCTGGCCGATCGCATACCGCGTGGACCAGCACGCGCGGCTGGCGACACTGCGCGAGTTCGGAGTTCGCGCCTTCACCTCGCTGGCGTACCCGCACAAACCGGAAATGGCGTCCTGGCTCAACGACTGGACCGCTGATTTCGCCGCGCGCACCCCCGACTGTCTGCACACCGCCACCTTCTATCCCGAACCCGATGCGACACGGTATGTCCGCACCGCGATCGACTCCGGCGCCCGAATCTTCAAGTCCCACATTCAGGTCGGCGACTACGATCCGCTCGACCGGCAACTGTCCGAGGTCTGGGACATGCTGTCGCAGGCGCGGATTCCGGTTCTGATCCACTGCGGGTCCGGCCCCGCCCCTGGCCGGTTCACCGGGCCGGGACCGATCGAGCACCTGCTGCGCCGCTTTCCGCGGCTACGGTTGATCGTCGCACATATGGGGATGCCGGAATATCGCGAATTCCTCGATATCGCACAGCGATACGATCAGGTGTACCTCGACACCACGATGGCGTTCACCGACTTCATCGAGGCCAAAGACCCGTTCCCGTGCGATGAGCGTGCCCGGTTGGCCGAGGTGGGTGAGCGCATTCTGTTCGGCAGCGACTTCCCCAACATCCCGTACCCCTACTCCCACGCTCTGCACGGTCTGCGCCGGCTGGAGCTGGGCGATGGGTGGTTGCGCGCGGTGTGTCACGACAATGCGGCCCGGTTGTTCGAGCTGAGCTGAACCGGGCCGGACACCGGTCATCCCTGGTCGAAAGCTCGCAGCAATTCCTCGGCGGCCAGCGCCGGTGTCAGCGATCCGTCCCGGATCCGCCGTTCCACCTGCCCGCGGATCGCCTCGACCGCGGGGCTGTCGGCCAGGCGCCGCAGCAGATTGTCGTGCACCATCGTCCAGGTCCAGTCCACCTGCTGGCGGCGGCGCTTCTCGGCGAACTCCCCCGCCTCGGTGAGCACCCGGCGATGTTCGAGCACGGTATCCCAGAAAGTGTCGAGCCCGGTGCCGTTCAGGCCGCTCATGGTGAGAACCGGTGGGCGCCACAGGGAATCGCGGGGATGAATGAGCCGCATCGCGCCCTGCAGTTCCCGGGCCGCGGTGCGGGCCTCGAGCTCGTGGCGGCCGTCGGCCTTGTTGACCGCGACCAGATCCGCGAGCTCGAGCACCCCCTTCTTGATGCCCTGCAGCTGATCGCCGGTGCGGGCCAGAGTCAGGAAGCAGAACACGTCGACCATATTGGCGACGGTCACCTCCGACTGCCCCACACCGACCGTCTCGACCAGGATCACATCGTATCCGGCGGCCTCGAGCAGGGCGATGGTCTCGCGAGTCGCCTTGGCCACCCCGCCCAGGGTTCCGGCGGTCGGCGACGGCCGGATGAACGCCTCCGCCTGCACCGACAGCCGCGCCATCCGGGTCTTGTCCCCGAGGATCGAACCGCCCGTGCGGGTCGAGGACGGGTCGACCGCGAGCACCGCGACCCGATGTCCTTGCCCGATCAGATACATCCCCAGCGCGTCGATGAAGGTCGACTTGCCCACCCCGGGAACGCCGGTGATGCCGACCCGGTTCGATTCCGCGGCACCGGAACCGGCCAGCTCCAGCAGCAGTTTCTGCGCCGCCTCGCGATGGTCGGCGCGGGTGGACTCCACGAGCGTGATCGCGCGGGCCAGGGACGCGCGCTTATTCGCACGCACCCCCTCGGCCAATTCGGCCACATCGACCGCGGGGCGAGTGGCCCCGCCCCCGTTCCCGGACGCCGGTCCGGCCACGCGCACCGCCGGCGGCAGTCCGCGTTCGGTGGACAGCGCCTGGGTGCCGGGAAGCCCCGCTGCCGCCCGGCCCGGATCGACGGGACTCATTCGGCCCCGGTTCGGCCGCCGCTCTCGTGCCCGAGCCGGTCGGCCAGCTTCTCCAGCAGGCCGATCGCGGCCTCGGCGATCACGGTTCCGGGCGGGAAGATCGCCGCGGCGCCGGCCTCGTACAGCTCGTCGAAGTCGCCGGGCGGGATCACGCCGCCGACGATGACCATGATGTCGGGGCGCCCGACATCGGCCAGTGCCTGCCGCAGCGCCGGCACCAGTGTGAGGTGACCGGCCGCCAGCGAGGACACGCCGACAATGTGCACATCGTTGTCGGCGGCCTGGCGCGCCACCTCTTCCGGGGTCTGGAACAGCGGACCCACATCGACGTCCATGCCCAGATCGGCGAACGCCGTGGCGATCACCTTCTGGCCGCGGTCGTGGCCGTCCTGGCCCATCTTCGCGACCAGGATGCGGGGGCGGCGGCCCTCGGCCTCGGCGAACCGCACGACCATTTCGATGGCCCTGCTGATATTGGTCACCTTGCCGGCCTCCTCCCGGTATACGCCCGACAGTGTGCGGATCTCGGCCTGGTGGCGGCCGTACACCTGCTCGAGTGCGTCGGAGATCTCGCCGACGGTGGCTTTGGCGCGCGCGGCGTCGATCGCCGCCGCGAGCAGGTTGTCGGCCATACCACCCTCGGAAGAGGCGGCGGCCCTGGACAATTCGGCCAGCGCGCGTTCGACCTCGCCGCTGTCGCGTTCGGCACGTAGCCGCCGCAGCTTCTCGTTCTGCTCGGCGCGCACCCGCGAATTCTCGACCTTGAGGACCTCGATCTCCTGATCCTCTTGCACCTGGTACTTGTTCACGCCGATCACCGGCTGCGCGCCGGTGTCGATGCGGGCCTGGGTGCGCGCGGCGGCCTCCTCGATGCGCAGCTTCGGAATGCCCTCCGAAATCGCCTGCGCCATCCCGCCGTGCGCCTCGACCTCGGCGATATGCGCCCGGGCGCGGTCGGCCAGCTGGTGGGTCAGCCATTCGACGTAGTACGAACCGCCCCACGGATCGATCGGCCGGGTGGTGCCCGACTCCTGCTGCAGCAGCAGCTGGGTGTTGCGGGCGATACGTGCGGAGAAGTCCGTGGGCAGCGCCAGCGCCTCGTCGAGAGCGTTGGTGTGCAGCGACTGGGTGTGGCCCTGGGTAGCGGCCATCGCCTCGACACAGGTGCGCGCGACATTGTTGAATACGTCCTGCGCGGTCAGCGACCAGCCCGAGGTCTGCGAATGGGTGCGCAGCGACAGCGACTTCTGGCTCTTGGGCTCGAATTTCGAGACCAGCTCGTGCCACAGCAGCCGGCCCGCCCGCAGCTTGGCGACCTCCATGAAGAAGTTCATGCCGATAGCCCAGAAGAACGACAGCCGCGGCGCGAACTGATCGACCTCCATGCCGGCGTCCAGGCCGGCGCGAATGTATTCGACACCGTCGGCCAGGGTGTAGGCCAGCTCCAGATCGGCGGTGGCGCCGGCTTCCTGGATGTGGTAGCCCGAGATGGAGATCGAGTTGAACTTCGGCATCTTCGCGGAGGTGTAGGCGAAGATGTCGGAGATGATCCGCATCGAAGGCTTGGGCGGATAGATGTAGGTGTTGCGGACCATGAACTCCTTCAGAATGTCGTTCTGAATGGTTCCGGCCAGCTGTTCGGGCTTGACGCCCTGTTCCTCGGCGGCAACGACGTACAGTGCCAGGATCGGCAGCACCGCGCCGTTCATCGTCATCGATACCGAAACCTGGTCCAGCGGAATCTGATCGAACAGCTCGCGCATATCCAGGATCGAGTCGATGGCGACGCCGGCCATGCCGACATCGCCGGTCACGCGTGGGTGATCGGAATCGTAGCCGCGGTGGGTGGCCAGGTCGAACGCCACCGACAGACCCTTCTGCCCGGCCTGCAGATTGCGGCGGTAGAAGGCATTCGAATCAGCGGCGGTGGAAAAGCCGGCGTACTGGCGGATGGTCCACGGCTGATTGACATACATCGTCGGATACGGGCCGCGCACGAACGGCGGCACACCGGGCACGCTGTCGAGCGGATAGCCTTCGGCGGCAACGGCGTCGCGGTCGGCCTTGGTGAAGACCGGGGCGACATCGATGCCCTCCGGGGTCGACCACACCAGTTGTTCCGGGGTGTAACCGTGGGCGGCCGCGGATTCGGCGACGAACGCGGCGACCTTGTCACTGTCGTTGGCGGCCTGGGCCGGTGTGCTCAGCGGCACCTCGGCGAAGCTGCCGATCACATGTTTCACATCTGGCGTGGTCATTACGCTCCCAGCTTCTCGAGCAGTCCCGACAGCGTCGCAGCCGCGTCCATTCGGGCAGTGAGGAATCCGTCCGGCCGGCTCGCCCCGGTGGCCGCCGATACCGCTTTCTCCGGTCCCGCCAGCAGTACCGTTCGCACGCCCGCTGCGCGCAACCGCTCGACCGCGGCCGCCGCCTCGTCGCCGTATCGGGTGTCGGTGCCGCACAGCACCGCCATGGTGGTCTCGGATTCGGTTGCGGCCGCGGCGATTCCGGCGGCGTCCAGGGGCCCCGGGTTGACGGTTTCGATACCGCCGGAGGCCAGGACGTTGGCACTGAAGGTGACCCGCACGTTGTGTTCGGCCACCGGGCCCAACGGCACCAGCAGGGCGCGCGGCCGGTGCCCGTGTGCGGACAGGTAGGCGTCCGAGCGGTCGCGCAGCGCCTCGAAAACGGCACCGTAGCGCCGTACCGGATCGCCGGCCCGGGCCGCCTCCGACAGCGGCTCCTCGGCGAGATTCGGGAATTCGTTCACGCCGGTGACCGCGGTGCGGCGATGGGCGATATCGGCCTCCCGGCGCGCGGCGGTCTCGGCGATGGCGTCGGCGAGCGCACCCGATTCCGCGGCGGCGCGGTAGCCGCCGGCGCGCTCGATCTCCTGCATGAACGCCCATGCGGCCTTGGCCAGCTCGTCGGTCAGGCTCTCCACGTGCCAGGAGCCGGCACCCGGATCCTGGACATGACCCAGATGCGACTCCTCGAGCAGCAGCAATTGGGTATTACGGGCCATCCGCTCGGAAAAGGCCCGGGACACACCGAGTTCCCCGGCCGGCAGGGCGGCGTCGAACGGCAGCACCGTGACCAGGTCCGCGCCGCCGACTCCGGCGCCGAACGCGGCGAGGGTGGTGCGCAGCATATTCACCCAGGGATCGCGGCGGCTGATCATGACCTCGGAGGTGACCGCGTGCTGCGGGGCGTTGCCGGCCTCGGGTGCGGCGCATTCGTGCGCCACCCGCGACCACACCCGCCGGGCGGCACGGAATTTCGCGATGGTCTCGAACTGGTCGTCGGTGGCCGCGAACCGGAAGCTCAGCTGCCGCAGGGCGGTGTCGACGTCGAGTCCGGATTCGGTCAGCACGCGCAGATATTCCAGACCGGCCGCCACCGAGGCGCCGATCTCCTGGGCGTCGGACGCGCCGGCGTTGTGAAAGTCGGTGCCGGACACCGTGATCGCGCGCACCGATTCCGCGCGAGTGGCCGCAGTGCGGGCCAACGCCACCGCGCCGTCCAGGTCGATATCCTCGCGACCGGCGAACGAGCTGGTCAGCGGTTCGGCGCCGAGGAATATCCGGATGGCGGCCCGATCCTGCGCCTGATACCCGTCCAGGACCTTCAGCAATACCTCGGCGGCCGCGGCGGTATCGGATCCGGCCCGCACACTCAGCGGCGCGAGATCGAAGAGCACACCTTTCACCGCGGCGGGAAGGTCGGCGACCGGCACACCGCCGCCACCGACGGTCAGCCAGATCGCGCTGACACCGTTGTCGAGGCCGGCGAGGATGTCCTCGTTGACCCGTCCGGCATCCGCGCCGCCGAACGGCGCGCTGACAAACCAACCGCGGGTGACATCACGGGTGCCGTCATTGCCTCGGATATACGGGTAGCTGCCGGGAAGTGCCGGTTCGGGTAGTTCGTCACGCCGGGTATACAGCGGGGCGACGCTGACACCGTCGTAGTTCGTGACCGCCAGGTGGCGTTCGGGCTCGTCACCGAACTCCGACGCGTCGACCTTGCGCGATTTGGCCAGAACCCCGGCCACCCCTTTACGCCATGTGGCATATCCGGGGACGGTGTCCGCTCCCGGGTCCGAGCCGATCGGCATCGCTGCACTACCTCTTCCATTCGACTGGTATTACTTCACCTGTACCGGAAATCCGGGCCCGGCCCAACCCTTCGCACCACCTTCACAACCGCTTGTGTGGACGCTTCGCAATACCTACCGGAGCGTTATACCCACAGGTAGGTGACCAGTTCGGTTAACGGCCGTTCAGCACCGTCACCATGATGCCAGACGGGCGTTCGCACACTCTTCGCACGCCCCGTTCCCACTACCGCCGCCACCGGCGTGCGCCGATCCGGCCGTCCCGCCCCGAGGGTCCTGGGCCAGCACCGACGATCTCGACCCGGTAGCCTGGCGGCCGTGCGGAGCAGGGCGGTATCAATGGTTCGGCGACTTCGCAATCGGCGGGTACTTCTACTCATCGCTCTCGCGGTGGCCCTGGTGGCGGTCGCGTTGCTGGCGCCGCATCCGGGACCACAACAGATCAGGGACTGGGCCCATTCGGTCGGGCCACTGTTCCCACTGGTGTTCTTCCTGGTCCATGCACTGGTCACGGTGGCGCCGTTTCCCCGCACCGTCTTCACCATCAGTGCCGGTCTGTTGTTCGGCCCGGTTCTGGGCATCTCCGTGGCGGTGGCCGCCACGACGGTCAGCGCGGTGCTGGCGCTGCTGCTGGTCCGGGCGCTGGATCATCATCAACTGGCCGACCGGCTCGCCCTCAACCATCCGGCGATGCGCGCGATCGATCGGCGGCTGGCCCGTCGCGGGTGGTTGGCCGTGGGATCGCTGCGGCTGATCGCACCGGTGCCGTTCTCGGTGGTCAACTACTGTGCCGGGCTGTCGTCGGTGGGGCTGGTCCCCTACCTGATCGCCACCTTCGTCGGCATCATCCCGGGAACCATCGGTGTGGTCGTCCTCGGGGACGCGCTGACCGGACGGACGGATCCGGGCCTGCTGGCACTGTCGGGAGCGTGTATCACGGTCGGCGTCATCGGCCTCATCGTCGACGCACGCTGGAGTGCCGATGAGGATCTGACGGAACCGAATGGCACCGCCGCGACCGAGGACGCCACCCGGCCCTGAGCCCGCGCGGTGTATGCCCGCCGGCCCTCCCACAGTCGGTGCGCCTCCGCTCGTAACCTTCCGGAAAAACCCGCGCCGACCGGGAGTTCTACAGCTAACCAACAGCGTCTCGAGCCGTTCGAAATTCGAATATGATTATTCGGAATTGTTTGCCGCCCCCGGAGTCGGCAATTATTCGAATATCACCAATGCGCTTCAGACCACTTCCGTACCGAATCGTGATCCGGGCAACAGGCCCCCGGCGGCTCCGTATTCAGCCCGGAGCCTCGGGTCCAGCGCAGCGCTCAAACGCGCCCGGACACAGCAATGGGCCCCATTCCGCACGGGGCGGAACAGGGCCCATCTGCACACTCGGGTGGTCTGGCCGACTATCGCGGCACAAGCCTCACAGACGCGAGCCGCACACCGGCCAGGCGCCGGGGCCCTGGCTGGCGAGCACGTTCTCCGCGACACGGATCTGCTCGGCGCGGCTGGCGTTGGCCGGGCTGCCGGTGCCGCCGTTGGCGTGCCAGGTGCTCTGGGTGAACTGCAGGCCACCGTAGTAGCCGTTTCCGGTGTTGGCGCCCCAGTTTCCACTGGCCTCGCACTGTGCGACGGCGTCCCAGTTGTGGCTGGAGGCGGACGCGGTGGCCGACATACCGAACGGGACGGCGACGACGGCGCCGGCAATCGCGGCGAAGCCGAGCGCGCGGGTGCTGAAGTTCCGGTTACGAGACATGAGGAGGTTTCCTGCCTGTGCCCATCCGGCCCGCCGATGATGATCACGGGTCCCTGCCCCCAGGTGTGTCGGGGTCGATCTCGAACCGCGGGACAGGGTTACCGGCGTTCAGCGATTCGAGCGTCAGCTCGTAATTCCGAGCTGTGCACGACCATAACGAATAAATCTCGTCAGATCACGTACCGGTAACAGTTGAAAGATCAGTTCCAGATAGATGGAACATTCATGTTTATGCAGGACAACTCGGTGGAACTCAACGTTACAGGCCCGTGATTGACCGGACAAAATGTGACCCATATCACCGTTTAGAAGTGATCCACGCCGCAAAACCAGGTCCGATTTACCCGATTAGCCGGGTAATGTCTACCGATGATCCGCCCACGCGGAGATAGTCGCTAGTTCCCAGCAACCTCGACAGGCGTGTGCAATGACCGTCGTGTCGTCATACCCACTGCCGCCGACGGCCCTGAATCCCCCTTCGGACAAACGGGTGCC
>JAFMQT010000039.1 GCA_017354515.1 Nocardia sp.
TGACCCGCGGGCCTACTTCGCGCTGACCGACTTACCGGACGAGCACAGATCGTTGCAGGCCTCGACGACCCGTTCGGACATCGAGGTCTCGGCCTTCTTCAGGTAGCTGCGCGGGTCGTAGGCCTTCTTGTTGCCGACCTCACCGTCGACCTTGAGCACACCGTCGTAGTTGGTGAACATATGCGCGGCGACCGGGCGAGTGAACGCGTACTGGGTGTCGGTGTCGACGTTCATCTTGACCACGCCGTACTTCAGCGAGTCCTCGATCTCGGACTTCAGCGAGCCCGAACCACCGTGGAAGACGAAGTCGAACGGCTTGGCGCCCTCCGGCAGACCCAGCTTGGCCGCGGCCACCCGCTGGCCCTCGGCCAGCACCTCCGGGCGCAGCTTCACATTGCCGGGCTTGTACACGCCGTGCACATTGCCGAAGGTCGCGGCGAGCAGGTACTTGCCGTTCTCGCCGGCGCCGAGCGCCTCGATGGTCTTCTCGAAGTCGTCGGAGGAGGTGTAGAGCTTCTCGTTGATGGCGTTCTCGACGCCGTCCTCCTCGCCACCGACCACACCGATCTCGACCTCGAGGATGATGTTCGCGGCCGCGGACTGCTTCAGCAGTTCCTTGGCGATCTCGAGGTTCTCGCCGATCGGCACGGCCGAACCGTCCCACATATGGGACTGGAACAGCGGGTTGCGCCCGGCCTTGACCCGCTCGGCGGAGATGTCGAGCAGCGGCCGGACGAAGCCGTCCAGCTTGTCCTTGGGGCAGTGGTCGGTGTGCAGCGCGATGGTGACGTCGTATTTGGCCGCCACCACGTGCGCGAACTCGGCCAGGGCGACCGCGCCGGTGACCATATCCTTGACACCCAGCCCGGAACCGAATTCCGATCCGCCGGTGGAGAACTGGATGATGCCGTCACTGCCCGCCTCGGCGAAACCGCGGATGGCCGCGTTGATCGTCTCGGACGAGGTGCAGTTGATGGCCGGGAAGGCGAAGGAGTTCTCTTTGGCCCGACCGAGCATCTCGGCGTAGACCTCCGGAGTCGCGATGGGCACTGAGTGACCTCCGTACATATGTGGCCGCGCGGACACCGCCGCGTCTGGCCGCGAACACCAAATCTGTCAGTCCTTACCCTAATTTCCCGCCCCACGGCAGCGGAAGGCGGGATCGATTCCCGGGTCGGTTTGTCAACCGGACAACACCTGAGAGGTTCCCGTGAGGTTGGGTGTGAACCGTCCCCGGCCGGTACAGTGGGCCCGGTGACCTTGCTGGCCATCTCCCACACTCTCGCGGAAGGACACTCCCTCAAGGAGTGGTTCAACCCCGTCTACCTGCTCACCGAGTCCTCCCTGAAGCACGCGGTGCTGCCGGCCATTCTGGTCATCGTCTTCATCGAGACAGGACTGCTGTTCCCGCTGCTGCCGGGCGATTCGCTGCTGTTCACCGGTGGGATGCTCGCGGCGCACACGCCGGCGCCGGTGCCGGTGTGGGTACTGGTTCCGGCGGTCGCCGTGACGGCCGTCGCGGGTGATCAGTGCGCGTATTGGATCGGGCGGTCGATCGGGCCCGCCCTGTTCAACAAGCCCGACAGCCGCTTGTTCAAGCAGAAATATGTGGCCGAGGCGCACGCCTTCTTCGAGAAGTACGGCTCGAAGACGATCATCCTGGGCCGCTTCGTCCCGGTCGTGCGAACCTTCATGCCGGTGCTCGCCGGAGTCTCGAAGATGGACTACAAGACCTTCCTGACGTTCGACATCATCGGCGGGGTCGCCTGGGGTGGCGGTGTGACGGTGCTCGGGTACTTCCTGGGGAACATCAGCGTCATCGCCAACCACATCGAGAGCATCTTCCTGCTGATCGTTTTCATCTCGATCCTGCCCGCGCTCATCTCCGCGGTGCAGAAGCTGCGCCGGCACGAGCCGGTGCTCGAGGTCCCCGAGCAGGAACCCGTCGCCTCCGTGAATGAGTACTACACGCACTGACACCATTGCCTGATTCCTCGTTACCCCTCGCCCTGGGCGGACTCGATCTGCATTCCGCCGGACCGGTCCTGGTCTGGACCGTGGTCCTCGTATTCGTCTTCCTCGAGTGCGCGCTGATCATCGGACTGTTTCTGCCGGGCGATTCGATGCTGCTCACCGCCGGGGTCATCTTCGCCTCCGAGCAGACCGGTTCGACCCAGGTGTGGTGTCTGGTGGTGGCCACCATGGTGTCGGCGATCGCCGGAAACCAGGCCGGTTACGCGGTCGGTGCGCGCACCGGGCATAAGCTGATCGCCCGAAAGAACGGCAAATACGTCAATTCCGAGAATCTGGCTCGGGTATCGGATCTGCTACATCGGCACGGTTTCGCGGCGGTGCTGATCGCGCGCTGGATCCCCTGGGTCCGCACGTTGTGCCCGATGGTCGCCGGGGCCGCCGGAATGAACCATCGCCGCTATACCGTCGCCTCCTCGATCGGGGCGGTGCTGTGGGCGCCGGTGCTGCTGCTGGTCGGCTATTTCGGTGGCGGCTACCTGGACACCATCTCGTGGCTGATGCCGACGGTCAGTGTGTCGCTGGTGGTGGTGCTGGTCATCGGCACCGTGCTGGGCATCCGCCAGTACCGGACCGAAATGGCCCGCCCCGCCGAGGATTTCGAGGTCGAATCCGAGGACGAGCAGATCGACCACTTCGCCGACACCATGCCGTTGCGCGTCCTGCGCGGAGCCGCCAGGACCGGCGTCCGCATCGTGTGGACCGATCCTCGGCCCACCGCCGTGGTGACACCCGCCTTTCCGGCGTCGGCGCTGGACCCGCGTCCGATTCCGTCCGCACAGGTGGGGGTCGGCCCGCAGGCGCCGGCCGCACGTCCGCGACCGGCGCCCGCGCAGACCTCGTTCACAGACCAGCGGCCGTCACCACATGCGCCGCTTCCATCAGCATCCAGCCGGACAGCTGGACCGAGAGATCCCGCTCCGGGATCGACGAGGCGGTAACCGAGCCCCCCGAGGTGAACTTTCCGGCGCCCGCGGTGCCGGTGGGCAGCCGCGCGGCCTCGGTCCAATCGGCACTGAACAGCGGGGCGTCCTCGACCTGCAGGCGATGCTCCCACGCCGACTCCGCCGAGGTCCGCACGATCGCGGCGGCGGCGGTGCGGGCGGCCTGATCGGCGGCGTCCTGGCCGGGCAGCATGATCGCGACCAGCGCCAGATAACGGATGAGGATGCCGTTGAACAGGCCTCCGTCCCCACCGCCACCGCCGGTGACGATATTGCGATCGGTCATGTGCTCGGTGACCGCGGTCAGCAGCTTGCGGACCCGCTCGGCGTGCTTGGCGTCGCCGGTGTGCACGGCCAGTTCGGTCTCCAGCCCCAGCACCGTGCCCTGGCAGTAGGTGAAGGTGGGATTCTCGATCTTGCCCGAGGGCAGGTGGATTCCGTCCAGGATCAGTCCGGACTTCTCATCGCGCAGTTTCTCGTCGAGAAAATCGGCGATCTGTCCCGCGCGGTCGTGATGGCCGAGCCGGGCCAGGGCGATCGCGGCGGGGGCGTTGGCGGGCGTATTGAAGAAGTCGGTGCCTTTACGCCAGGGCACCGCACCGATCTCGGGCTGCCAGCCCGACATCAGCGCCTGCTCCAGCGCCTTCAGCCCGCTGCGCGCCTCGGCGCCGCCGTGCGTGCGCAGCGCACGCTCCAAAGCTAGTGTCAGCCAGGCCATATCGTCGTAGTAGTTATTCGTCCACCCGGTCGCGTTGCGCATTCGGTGACTGCGGGCCAGCCGGGCCACCCGCGTCAGACGGTGCTGATTCGGTTCGCGGGTGGCGGCATCGACGACACAGTCCAGCAAATGTGCCTGCCACCAATAGTTCCAGGTGAAGAATAGTCGTTCGGGCCGAGTAGCGGGCCATCCAGCCACACCCAGATCGGTTCCGGGTAGCGCCCACAATCGGCGCAAATGTCTGGAGATGACTGCCCTTTCGGCCGCATCGGCTCGCTGTGCCCAGATGTCGGCGTCCATGCGCCCCATCGTGCCAGCAGACCCCCGGCGCCGCCGCCTTTTGGTACCCCGCCGGGCGGGATTCGCGATATCCGGGGACGACACACAAGTCCGGCCGCGCTCACGGTGTGGCCGGGCACAAGCGAACCGGTGGCGACACTCCGGTTACCAGGCACGGCCCAGATCGGCGTGCTGGGTTATCCACGCGTGCATGGCGATTCCCGCCGCGACTCCCGCGTTGATACTGCGGGTGGATCCGAACTGCGCGATCGAAACGGTCATCGCCGCACCACCTTTGGCCGCCTCGGTGACACCCGGCCCCTCCTGCCCGAACAGCAGCAGGCAATCGCGGGGCAGCCGCGCGGTTTCCAGCGGTACCGAACCCGGCACATTGTCCACCGCGACGACCGTCAGCCCATCCCGCCGCGCGAAGGCCAGCAAATCGTCGATATCGGGGTGGTGCACGATGTGCTGATAGCGGTCGGTGACCATGGCTCCGCGCCGATTCCAGCGGCGGCGGCCGACGATATGCACCGCCGCGGCGGCGAAGGCGTTCGCGGTGCGCACCACGGTGCCGATATTGGCGTCGTGCCCGAAATTCTCGATCGCGATATGCAGCGGATGGCGGCGGGTGTCGATATCGGCGACGATCGCCTGGCGTGTCCAATACCGGTACGCGTCAACGACATTGCGGCGATCACCGGCGGCGAGCAATTCCGGATCCAGGCGCGGGTCGACCGGCGGTTCGGTCCCGAACTCCGCGCGCCACGGCCCCACCCCGTGTCGGTCGTCGCCCCATTCGGTGGGTCCGGGTCCGTCGTCGGCGTGCGCAGGGTTCACCCGCGTGATGGTAACCAGCCGCCGCGGCGGCCTGACAGGCCTATCCTGGATATATCGGCGGGTGGTGGAGGCAGCGATGGACCACACACGCATTCTGCGTCTCGTACTCGGTGTGACGGCCGGGTATCTGGTGGTGCTCGCGATCTGGGCCGGATGGGTGCACGGGCGGATGCCACCGGGGACCGGGCCGTATCAGATCGTGGCCCTGGTCGGGGCCTTCGGATCGAGTGTTGGGATCGCGATGATGATCGCCCAGCGGCCCACCCGATCCGATCGGCGGCTGCTGCGGCACGGACTCGAGGGATGGGCACGAATCGAGGCGATCCACCCGCTGCGCCACACCGACCACCACACCGAACTGACCGAGCTCGATCTCGAGTTCACGGTGCCCGGATCCGAGACCTACCGGGGCACCGTAGTGGTCGATGTGGCGCCGGTGGACCAGCCGAGAATGCATGTGGGCGAGACCATTTCGATCCGCGTCGATCCGGCCGACCGGGACCGGGTGATGTTCTGCATGTAGCGCGGCCGCTCCCCGAAGTCGGCCGCTACCCGAAGTCGTTGGGTGCGGTCAGCAGATATTGCGCGCCGGCGTAGGTCGCCAGGATGACCGCCTCCGTGCCGCGCCGCGCGGCCGGGGTGCGGGCGAAGAGGCGGCGCAGCACGATCAGCGCGTCGGAGAAGGTGAACAGCAATGCGCCCAGCGCCAGTCGGCTGCGCGGATCCCGGCCCGGCACAACGGTTCCCGCGATCACCCGCGCCTGCGGGGCGAGTTGGGGATCGGAGGCCAGCACGGCCTGGGTGGTCAGGGTCGCCCCGTAGGCGGTCAGCGGGACCGCGACCTTCGGCGCTCGGGCCAGCAGCAGCGCCACCGCACCAAGCCAGGGCACCACCCGCCCCGCCGCCACCTGCGGACGCGGCCGAGCCCCGCGCCGCCACCACAGCGCGGAATATCCGCACTGCATGGCGGTGAAGGCGCCGGCGCCGGCGATCAGTCGACGATCGGAGTCCGGGTCGATCAGGATGGCGTCACCGACACCGGCGGCGGCCAGCGAACCCAGCAGCAGCTTCCGGTCGGTGGCGGGCAGCTCGCCGCCACTGTGCAGGACATCGGCGGCCAGCAGTGGCATCAGCAGCGGTTTGCTGAGCCACTGCCAGCGCTCACGCCCGGTCGCCGCACCCGCGACCGTTACCGCGGCGGCGGCGACGTACGCCGCCCGGAAGGGTCGTGGCATGGATTCTTCTCCTCCGGCAGGCTCAGAAACTGGGCTCGATCGGTTTGGGCGGCAGCGTGACGACCTGCCCGGCGTAGCTGAGCCCGGCGCCGAAGCCGAGCAGCAGGGCCAGCTGACCGCCCTTGGCCTTACCGGTGACCAGCATCTCCTCCATGGCCAGCGGAATCGAGGCCGCGGACGTATTGCCGGTATTCTCGATGTCGTTGGCCATCGGAATCTCGTCGGCCAGACCCAGATTCTTCTTCATCAGCTCATTGATGCGGGCGTTGGCCTGGTGCGGGACGAAGACCTCGATATCGTCCTTGGCCACCCCCGACACCTCTAGTGCGGTGGACAGCGCGCGCGGCAGCGTCACCGCCGCCCAGCGAAAGACCTTGGGGCCCTCCATATGTAGCGACATCCGGCCCACGGCCTCCACCTCGGGGTCGGTGCCCTGCAGCCGCTGCGCCTTGTTCATGAACTCGAGGAAGTCGACGTCCTGCGCGATGGCCTCGGCGTTCTCACCGTCACTGCCCCACACCGTCGGGGAGATGCCGTTCTGCTCGCTGGGGCCCACCACGACCGCGCCCGCACCGTCACCGAAGATCATCGCGGTACCGCGGTCGGTCGGATCCAGCCCGACCGTCATCGTCTCCGCACCGATCACCAGGACATATTCCGCGGAACCGGCCCGGATCAGGTCCGCCGCCACCCCGAGGGCATATCCGAAACCACCGCAGCCCGAGGTCAGGTCGAAGGCCGGGATGCCGTTGATGCCCAGATCGGCGGCGACCGAGGGGGCGCCGTGCGGGGTCAGCTTGAGCCAGCTCGAGGTCGCCAGCACCAGCGTAGTGATCTTGGACCGGTCGATACCGCTGTTGGTGATCGCACGATCACCCGCGGCGACCGCCATGGTGCGCAGCGTCTCGTCACCGCTGATCCAGCGGCGGTTGTTGATACCGGTCCGTTCGAAGATCCATTCCGGGGAGGAATCGAGCACCTCACAGACCTCGGCGTTACTGACGAGACGTTTCGGCCGGTACGCGCCGATGCCGAGCATCGCAACGTTCCTGCGACCCTCATTGACTGCAATGCTCACCACTGGCGACTCACTCGACCCTTCACCCTCTCGGACTTGAAACGCCACCAGGCTAACCCAGCGCCATATCTCAGCCCAGAGCCAGATCCTTCAGTCCGAGAATCGACCGGTATTCCAGGCCTTCGGCGGCGATGACCTGGTCCGCTCCGGTCTCTCGGTCGACCACCGTGGCCACCCCGACCACGGTCGCACCGGCATCGCGCAGCGCCCGGACCGCTGTCAACGGGGAATTGCCGGTAGTGGTGGTGTCCTCGACGACCAGCACCCGGCGGCCCGATACCTCCGGACCCTCGATCTGACGCTGCATGCCGTGGGTTTTGGCGGCCTTGCGGACCACGAACGCGTTCAACGGACGGCCCGGCGCGTGCAGCATGGCCAGCGCCACCGGATCCGCGCCCATGGTCAGCCCGCCGACGGCCTCGAAGTCCCAGTCCGACACCAACTCCCGTAACAACGTGCCGATCAGGGGCGCCGCCTGATGGTGCAGCGTGGCCCGCCGCAGATCGACGTAATAGTCGGCCTCCTTACCGGAGGACAACGTCACCCGGCCGTGCACGACGGCGAGCTCGCGGACGAGCTCGGCCAATCTGTCGCGGTCGGTGGTGGTTTCGATCATGTGGGTCTATGTCCTTCCCCGTGCGTTGAATATGCCTCGGTTGATCCGGGTGACCACACCGCGCGGAACCAGTCCGGCTGCGGTGGTGAGCGCCTTGTACTGCAGTCCGGGCACGCTGATCACCCGGTCTTTCGCCAGATCCGCCAGCGACCCGGAGACCACCTGATCCACGGTGAGCCACAGAGGTTTCGGCAGTGACGACATCTCGATTCCGGCGCGCTCGTGGAATTCGGTGTGCACGAACCCGGGGCACAATGCCTGCACCCGCACACCGGTACCGGCCAGCCCACCGGCCAGCCCCTCGGTCAAGGATATGACGTAGGCCTTGGACGCCGAATAGGTCGACCCCCGGCCGGAGACCAGCCCGGCCACGCTCGCGACATTCACCACCGAACCCTTGGCGGCGGCGATCATCGGCGGCAGCGCGGCACGAGTCAGGTGCAGCACCGAGGTGACCAACACATCGAGCTGGCCCTGCAATTCCTCCGGCGGCACCGTCCAGAATTCCCCGGTCATACCGAAACCCGCGTTGTTGACCAGGAATTCGACACCGCCGGCGACCCGGGCCGCGACCCGGTCGCGATCATCGCGGCGGGCCAGATCGGCGGCCAGGACCTCGCTGCGCGTTCCGTACTTACCCTTCAGCTCGTCGGCGAGCCGGCTCAGCCGCTGTTCGTCGCGGGCCACCAGCACCAAGTCGTAGCCCAGGGAGGCCAGCCGCGAGGCATACGCCTGGCCGATACCCGAGGTCGGCCCGGTCACCAGGGCGACCGGCCGGGTTGTCCCGGGCAGATGGGCGGCGGGATTATCGGACATGATCGGTCACCACCTGGTGTCGAGCGGATGAGCGCGGCGCCCGGACACCGTCGTATGGAGCCGGACCGGTCACCGCGGTGCGGGGCCCTGATAGGGCCGGAAACCCGGATGGAACGGACCACCCGGACGTTGTGGCAGATCGCTCTCGGTGCTCGACCGACCGGACTCGGCCTGCTCCGAGTCGGCACGAGTATCCGGACGGATATCGGAGCCCGGGTCGGGCCGATTGTCGTCGGATTCGTCGGCGGGCGGCCAATTGCGGCGAATCCGGTTGCGCGGATCGGGCACCACCGCGAGCGCGGGCCGGCGCTGCGGCAGTGGGCCCTGGTCGCCGGGGCCGTCCTCACCGGCCCCTTGATCATCCGGCCGCTCCGGCGCGGGCGGGGCGCCGATGATTCCGGCATCACGGTCGTCGGCATCTCGCTCGGCGAATCCCGGGCGCCCGGCACCGCCCGGATTACGTTGCGGCAGTGGATGTTCGGCACCTTCACCGTCGTGATCTGGGTCCGCGCCGATCACGTTCCCCTCGACGGGCGCGCCGTCACGGCCGGCGCGCGGTTCGTAGGGGGCGCGCTCACCGAGGTCCGACTCCCCGGGGCGGCCGGGGGCTGCCGGCCGATCGTCCCGGCGAGCCAACCGGTCGTCGTCGAACTGATCGCGGCCCGGTGTGCGGCGATCGTCGGCCCCGAAACCGGGTGGGCGCACATCCGGCGCCGGGCGGGGCGCACGGGCGCGCGCGGGCAGAATGTCTTCGTCGGCGTGATAGCGATCCTCGTCCAGCGGCCGGTCGCCCTGGCGGGGGTGCGAGCCACCCACGCCGGGCGAGTCCTCGAACGACCGCGGTACCGGACGGCCGGGATCATGCGAGTCGACTCCTTGGCGACCATGCTCCTCGCCTGTCTCCGGCGGCAGCACATGCAGCAGACCGGACAGCCGCAAGACGGCGTCCACGGCCATCTCCCACTCCTTGGAGGTGGTGCCGACCGGCATCATGCCCAGGGTCCAGTTGCCCTCACTCCACAGCTGCTGCATCGACGGTGAGAGGCGTTCGATGAAATGCACCATGCGCTGATCGACCGCATGCCGGGCGATATCGGGATTGGTCGCGAACACCACGCGATCGCCGACCGCGCCGAGCAGTTCCAGGTCGTGATCCTTGGGCGGGGCGGCGGTCTTCAGACGAAGGTCCATATCGATATCGGACCCGATCTGGCGGCGGACGGCGACCATGGTCGCGGCATCCTCCAAATCGAACAGGACGAACTTCTCGCCCTTGCGATTTCCGGACACCACATCCACCGCGGACAGATAGCCCAGTTTGGTCATCGCGCCGCGGCGCCAGGTCGATGCCAGCGACGGTTCGACGGAAACATAGGTGTACCCCTGGGACTTCGCCCATACCTGGCGCACATGTCCGGTCCGCTGCCGCTGCCGGCGATCGAAATACAGCAGTACGATCGCACCTACGAGTGCGATCGCCGCGAGGCCGAACCAGATTGCTGCTGTCATCGTCTCCGAGTCTAGAGGGTGCGGTGGGGTCCGGCTGGTGCGGTGGCGGCCAGTCGGTCGGGCGTTCGAATCATTTGGGCAGCTGGGTCGTGATGATGATCTTGGCGTTGATCGAGCCGTCAGGGGCCTTGTCCCCCTGGACGACCACCATATCCCCGGTCTTGAGATCGGCGACCGTCCCCGAGCCCAGCGAGATCACCTGGGTCTTGTCGTCGGTGTGCACCGTGACCGAACTGCCAGTCAGCGATTTGAGCACCAGGGTGCCGCCGTCGTTGCTGGTCACCGACCCCATGGTCGCACCGAGCCCGTCCAGACCGCCGAGACCGGGAATCTGCGGCATGCTGGGCTGGGTTCCGCCGCCCCCCGGATTTCCGGGGAGGTCGGGGATCGAGGTCGGCATGGGCTCGCTCCGCTCGGCCTGGGTGCCGGGGGAAGAGGACGAAGCCGAGGTGTCACTACCGGCCAGCAGCTTTCCGGCCGCCATCCCGCCCAGCACGACCACCAGGAAGGCCGCCGCGATCAGGGCTATCCACAATCCGGTGCGGCGCCGGGGAGGTTCGGGCGGCAGATCGGCGGGCCCCTGCGCGGGCGGCGGTCCCGCACCCGGGGGACCATACTGCGGATAGGCACTGTATGCCTGGTTCGGGCCGTGCCCGGGGTCCCCATAGGCGACTCCCGATGCGTTTTCCGACTCGTAGGCACCCCACCCCGGATCGTAGGGCGGCAGCTCGCGGGTGGCGCCAGGACCGGGCGGCTGGTCGAAGAACTCGCCACCGTACTGCGGGTGAGCGGGGAATTCGTAGGGTGCGGTGGGCTGATACGGGCCGGGATATCCGTACGAGGCGGTATCGCCCCCCTTGTGCGCGCCCGAACCGTACGCCTCCGAGTAATCCGTCGTATGCGTCGGCGTCTGATCCGCGGCCGGCCCCGGGGCCTCGAGTTTGTCGGTGGCCGCCTGGGGCCCGGTCTCCGCGCGGCCGTCGGCGACCGGCTGCTTCTCGGTAGCCGGTTCGGACTGATCCGGGCGCTGCGCCCACGGATCGCTCGGATTCGTCATAGCCCCCAGGGTAGGTGCATCTCGGCGCGCCTTCAGGCAGTCCCGGCGACCGCGACCGGCACCGACGCCAAAACGATTGCCGGACCCGCGAATACGACCCGGCGGCGCGCGAGTCGTGCTCGCCCGCCGCCAGTCATCGGATCCTGATCGCATTTCCGGCCAATCGGGCACCGCCGGGTTCCGGCCGATCGGGAACCGCCGGATCAGCGGCCGACGGTGAGCCCGTCACCACCCGGCGCGACGCCCACCTTCACCACATCACCCTCGGCGACCTCACCGGCGAGCAGTTCCTTGGCCAACGTGTCGCCGATGGCCTGCTGGATCAGCCGGCGCAGCGGCCGCGCACCGTATACCGGGTCGTAGCCGCGGACCGCCAGCCAGAACCGTGCCGAATCGCTGACGTCCAGCTTCAGCCGCCGCTGCGCGAGCCGCTTCTGCAGCTGAGCCAGCTGAATGTCGACGATATTCTCGAGCTGTTCCTCATCCAGCGCGCTGAACATCACCACATCGTCGAGGCGGTTCAGGAACTCCGGTTTGAAGGCCGAACGCACCGCGTTCATCACCATCTCCCGCTCACCACCGGCGCCCAGATTCGAGGTCATGATCAAGATGGTGTTCCGGAAGTCGACGGTGCGGCCCTGCCCGTCGGTGAGCCGGCCCTCGTCGAGCACCTGCAGCAGGATGTCGAACACATCCGGATGCGCCTTCTCGATCTCGTCGAACAGCACCACGGTGTACGGCCGCCGACGCACCGCCTCGGTGAGCTGACCGCCCTGGTCGTAGCCGACATATCCGGGCGGCGCGCCGACCAGGCGAGCCACCGCGTGCTTCTCGGAGTACTCGCTCATATCGATGCGGATCATGGCGCGTTCGTCGTCGAACAGGAAGTCCGCCAGCGCCTTCGCCAATTCCGTCTTACCGACACCGGTCGGGCCGACGAACATGAACGAGCCGGTGGGCCGGTTCGGATCGGCGACCCCGGCACGCGCCCGGCGCACCGCGTCGGAGACCGCACCGACCGCATCGGTCTGCCCGACCACCCGGTGGCCCAGTTCCTCCTCCATCCGCAGCAGCTTCTGCGTCTCACCCTCGAGCATGCGGCCGACCGGAATTCCGGTCCACGAGGACACCACCTCGGCGATATCGTCCGGTCCGACCTCCTCCTTGAGCATCACCTCACCGTCGCTGCCGCTGGAGGTTCCGGCGGTGCGTTCGGCCTCGGCGAGTTGCTTCTCCAGCTGCGGGATCCGGCCGTAGCGCAATTCGGCCGCCCGGCCCAGATCACCGTCGCGTTCGGCGCGCTCGGATTCCCCGCGCAGGGATTCGAGTTCCTCCTTGATCACGCGCACCGAATCGATGGCCTGCTTCTCGTTCTGCCAGCGGGCCGTCAGCTGATTGAGTTTCTCTCTGTCGTCGGCCAATTCCTGGCGCAGTTTCTCGAGCCGCTGGGCCACCGAGGAGTCGGTTCCGGCTTTCAATTCCTGGTCGAGTGCGACCTCCTCGATCTCGAGCCGCCGCACGGCCCGTTCGACCTCGTCGATCTCCACCGGCCGCGAGTCGATCTCCATGCGCAGCCGGGAGGCCGATTCGTCGACCAGGTCGATGGCCTTGTCCGGCAGGAAGCGCGAGGTGATGTAGCGGTCGCTGAGGGTCGCCGCGGATACCAGCGCGGAGTCGGTGATCCGAACGCCGTGATGGACCTCGTACCGCTCCTTGAGACCGCGCAGGATGCCGATGGTATCGGCCACCGACGGCTCACCCACCAGCACCTGCTGGAAGCGGCGTTCGAGGGCCGCGTCCTTCTCGATGTGCTGCCGGTATTCGTCCAGGGTGGTGGCCCCGACCAGGCGCAGTTCACCGCGCGCCAGCATCGGCTTGATCATGTTCCCGGCATCCATCGCCGATTCCCCGGTCGCGCCGGCGCCGACAATGGTGTGCAGTTCGTCGATGAAGGTGATGATCTGTCCCGCACTGGATTTGATCTCCTCCAGCACCGCCTTGAGGCGTTCCTCGAATTCGCCGCGGTACTTCGCGCCGGCGACCATCGCCCCCAGATCCAGGGAGATCAGTTTCTTACCGCGCAGCGATTCGGGGACGTCCCCGGCGACCACGCGCTGGGCCAGGCCCTCCACGATGGCGGTCTTACCGACGCCGGGCTCCCCGATGAGCACCGGATTGTTCTTGGTGCGCCGGCTCAGCACCTGGACCACCCGGCGGATCTCGGTATCGCGGCCGATGACCGGATCGAGTTTGCCCTCGCGCGCCGCGGCGGTCAGATCCGTGGAGTACTTCTCCAGCGCCTGATACGTGCCCTCGGGATCGGCGCTGGTGACGCGGGTGTTGCCGCGCACCGCGGTGAACGCCTCACGCAGCGCGTCGGCGGTGGCGCCGTATTTCAACAGCAGCTGCGAGACGTCGGAATCGCCCTGGGCCAGACCCACCACGACGTGTTCGGTGGACACGTACGCGTCGCCGAGTTCGGTGGCCAGCTGCTGCGCGGCGGTGATCGCGGCCAGGGCTTCGCGACCCAGTTGCGGCTGGGTGGTCGCCCCGCTCGCACGCGGCAGGCGCTCCACGATCTCCTGCGCCTCCCCGCGCACCGCCGCGGGATCGGCGGCCACCGCCCGCAGCAGCGGGCCGGCGATACCGTCGGTCTGGTCCAGCAGCGCCACCAGCAGATGCGCCGGGCGGATCTCCGGATTCCCGGCGGCCGAGGCCGCTTGCAGGGCCGCGGTCAGCGCGGCCTGCGTCTTGGTGGTGGGGTTGAACGAGTCCACGATCACCTTCCTACGTATCTTTCGCATGGCCAGCATGCGTTCGGCATAGCTGGGGTCGGGTCCGGCGGCATCGGGCACCGGACTCTCTGCACGGTTCAACGCGGTAGAGGTTGAGTCTGTTCCGCTCAAGTTTGACAAATTCCGGAATTCTGCGGAGCGTCGGGCCCAACGCTACGCGCCGAGCCGGGCCTCTTTCGCCTTTCGCCCACAGCGGGTTCGACAGTGATATCCACCAGGTATATCGGCGCGACCACGGATTTCAGGGATACTGTTTCGGAGGACACTGAAGAAAGGAACCCGTCGTCGTGGATGCGCGTTCGGCTGCGCTGGTCCGCGCCAACTTCCGGTCGATCATCGAGGCGCCGCAAGGCCCCGAGCGATTGATCAGCGCGTTTTACAGCAACCTGTTCACCGAGGCTCCGCACCTGCGTGAACTGTTTCCGCATACGATGGAAATGCAGCCCAAACGGGTGGTCAGCGCCATCCAGTTCGTGCTCGACCATCTCGAGGACTGGGAGCGCGCGCAGGTGTTCCTGGAACAGCTGGCCCTCGACCACCGCAAGTACGGGGTCGAGACCGCGCACTACGACTGCGCCGGCCGGGCACTGCTGGGCGCCTTCGAGGCCTACAACGGGCATTTCTGGACCAAGGAGCTGTCCGAGGGCTGGCGCGATATCGCGATCCTGAT
Organism: Nocardia sp.; assembly: GCA_017354515.1. GTDB lineage: Bacteria > Actinomycetota > Actinomycetes > Mycobacteriales > Mycobacteriaceae > Nocardia. Next base: position 14,589 of record JAFMQT010000039.1, read on the forward strand.
CTCGGCGTCGATGGCGATCGGCTCCAATTCCGATACCTCGCAACCCTATTGGGAGGCGAAGGTGGTCGGCCACCGGCGCGTACTCGACGATCTGGCGATCATCCGCCTGCAGTCCGAGGAACCGATCCCCTATCAGGCCGGCCAGTACGTCCCGGTCTGCGTTCCACAGCGGCCGAAGATGTGGCGGTACCTCTCGCCCGCGATTCCCACCAATCCCTACGGCGAGATCGAATTCCACGTCCGCAAGGTACGCACCGGCTGGGTGAGCCCGGCGATCGTCACCGAAACCGAGGTCGGCGACACCTGGCATATCGCCGCACCGCTGGGCGGGCTGCACGTGGACACCGAATCCCAGCGCGATGTGCTGATGATCGGCTCGGGCACCGGTATCGCACCGCTGCGCGCACAGTTGATCGAGATGGGCCGGCGCGGGGTCAATCCACGAGTGCACTTCTTCATCGGCGGCCGATACCCGTGCGATCTGTACGACGTCGACAATATGTGGCAGCTGTCGCTGAGCAATCCGTGGCTGACGGTGGTGCCGGTCTGCGAGAGCGATACCAACCCGTGGTGGCATCCGGAGCCGCCGACCGATCCGCCCTACGGGATGCACCGGCGGCTGATCGGCAATCTGGGTGCGCTGGTCTCGAGTTTCGGCTCGTGGTCGGACCATCAGATCCAGATCGCCGGATCGGCCCGGATGATCGCCGACACCAGGCGCGCCCTGCTCTCGGTGGGCACACCCGAAGACGTGATCATGTCGGATCCGGTGTGAGACAGCCGGTTCCGGCCAGGTTGGGGATCCGAACGCCGCGCGCGTAACTTGGTCGGGGCAGATCGGTTTTCGTCAGGAGGTTCGGGTGAGGGTCAGGAGGTTCGGGTGACACCGTTACCGGACGACGCCGGGGACAACAGGCTCGACGCACCGACCGAGTGGACCTCGACGGTGGTCGAACACCACCGGCTGCGCCACGATCTGGCCGTGATCAGGCTGGTCGGTGAATTCGTCCCGTTCGAGGCGGGGCAGTCGGTCGAGGTGCGGATCCCACAGCATCCGGGGATGAAGCGGCGACTGTCGCCGGCGTTGCCGCCGTCCCTGGACGGAAAGCTCGAATTCCATGTGCGCACGGTGCCCGGCGGCTGGTGCAGCCAGACCATCGTCAACGAGACCGCCCCCGGGGACCAGTGGCGGATCGGCATGCCGGCCGGCTGGATGGCCGTCCACCCCGGCACCACCGATCTGGTGATGATCGCCGGCGGGACGGGTCTGGCGCCGATGCGATCGCTGCTGCTGGACGTGTCGCGGCGCCCGGAGCCACCGCGCACCCACCTGTTCATCGGCGGCCGATTCCCCCGCGATCTGTACGCCTCGGACATGCTGTTCCTGATGGCCGGCGAATTGCCGTGGCTCACCGTCATTCCCGTGGTGCAGAGCGCCACCGACCCGGGCTGGCCGGATCAGTGGTACGAGCGGACCGCGACGGATGTGGGCTTCGACGTCGACGAGATGCTCGAGGGCACCCTGGCCGAAGTGGTCGGCGATATGGGACCACTGGAGCACCACCAGGTGCTGGTGTGCGGTTCGCCCGGGATGACCCAGGCGACCGTGGAAGCGCTGCTCAACAACGGAACTCCCGCCGAGGCGATCAGCTTCGACGGCTTCTGACCGACGACAGCGCTCCCGGAGAGTTTCCGGGAGCGCTGTCGGATTCGTTTCGGCCTCAGGAGACTTCGCGGGTCAACGCCGCTTGTTCCGTGGCTGCCACACCACCAGTGCGGTACTGC
>JAFMQT010000040.1 GCA_017354515.1 Nocardia sp.
CGACCCGGCCGGTATGCGGATCGAATGCGGTGATCGTATTGGCCCCGCCGTTCGAGATGTAGAGCATGCCATCCGGGCCGGCGGCCAGGTCGGTCGCGGACGAGCCGGGTCGAAGTCCGAGTGACCATTCGGTGGTCTTTCCGGTGGCGACGTCGATCTTCACGACCGACGACGTCACAAAGGTGCTACCGATCGCGTCGGTCGTCCATATGTTGCCGTCGATCACGCGCGGAACGCCGACCTCGGCGCCGAGCGGCCCGACCGTCATCGGGTGGTACGAACCGTCTTTCGGGTTGTACTTTCCGAGCTTGCCGGTATTCATCTCTTCGACATAGAGCAGCCCGTCCGGTCCGGCCACCGAACCGCACGGAGCCGATAGCCGATTGGACGTGCCGAGCTCGGTGATACGCGAGTCGACGGGGACCGTGGGTGTGGTGGCCCCCGCCGGCCGGACGGCCCGCGCGGCCTCCAACTGAGCGAGAACCTGCGGTGGCAGCTTGGGTGCCATTGCGGAGATACCTTGCGGGGGAGAGTCATTCGGACCGGCGCCGGCGGGTGTGGTTCCCAGAGTCAGCACCAGCGCTCCGGCGCAGGCACCACTCAGCACGGCCCGCGCCAGTGAGGTCTTCAGCATGACTTTTCTTAACATGGAACGGAGTTGCCGATGGGCGCTTTGAACTCATACGCGGCTGTCGGAACTTCGTCCTCAATGGTCCGGAATTACCGCCAGATTTCCGCCGGCAAGTTCACTGACGTAGGCCTTTCCGTCCTGGAACCCGATCGCGCACGGAACCGAGCCGGGTGTGGGTGTCGGGTATTCCCGGACCCAGTGTTCGGTGTTGGGATCGAACTGGTAGATCTTGCCGGTCACGTCGTCGGCGACGATCATGGCCGAGTCCGGTCCGGTTTGCTGATTCCATTCGACGTCGAGTGCGGATTTGCTGCCGGCGGGGAGGGGGAATTCCTTGATCGCGCCGGTATCGGGATTCAGATAGCCGATCTTGTCGCCGATCAATTCGACGAACCAGACCTTGCCGTCCGGGGTGGGCACGGCGATGGGCGGTACCGAGCCGGCAGTAGGTATGGGATACAGCGTGAATTGCTTTGTGGCGGTGTCGAATTTGACAATTTGGTTGCCGAGCATCGAGGTCGTCCACAGCGCGGTGCCCCGACCCGGCTGAATGATGGTCGATCCGCCCAGCAATGCGCCCGGAACGAGGTAGGTCGCCACGACCCGGCCGGCGTGCGGATCGAATTCGGTGATCGTATCGGCACCGCCGTTCGAGATGTAGAGCCTGCCGTCACGGCCCTGGGTCAAGTCGGTCGCGGACGAGCCGGGTCGAAGTCCGAGTGACCATTCGGTGGTCTTTCCGGTGGCGACGTCGACCTTCACGACCGACGAAGTGATCAGGCCGCTGCCGACCCCGTCGGTGGTCCACATATTGCCGTCGATCAGCCGCGGAACACCGACCGCGGCGGCCGGCGGCCCGACCGTGATCTCACGGTACGAACCATCTTTCGGGTTGTATTTACCGACCTTTCCGGCACTCATCTCGTTGATGTAGAGCGCCCCATCCGGCCCGGGCTCCACGCCGCACGGAGCCGACAGTCGGTTGGGTAGGTTGACCTCGGTAATTCGTGAGTCGACGGGGACTGTGGGCGCGGCGGTTCCCGTCGGCCGGGCGACCTGCGCGGCCTCCAGTTGAGCCAGAACCGGCGGTGGCAGCTTGGGTGCCAGGGCAGCGATACCTTGCGGTGAACCGTTCGGCCCGGCGCCGGCGGGTGTGGTGCCCAGCGTCAGGACCAGCGCTCCGGCGCAGGCTCCACTCAGCAGAGCCCGCGCGAGTGAGGTGGTCAGCATAGCTTTTCTTAGCATGGACGACGTTGCCGATGGCGGCTTTCGGACACATACGGTGCGGTTTGATTTTCGCATTCGTGGTCCGGCGACGATCACCGCGGCGGGCGGCGTAGTGCCGGAATTTCCGGATTCATTCCCTTCCAAGGGATTACCCTCGGGGTGCGGAATCGCCGTCCGACCGCGATATCGGCGAGTCCGCCACCTGCGAGATGATCAGGAGCAGTCGTGGGAACAGTGGACGAAAAGGTGCCACCGCGGGGCGGTGGTGACGACCGCAAAGCCCGGCAATTTCATTTCGACCGGCACGCACCCGACTACCGTGACCGGTTCGACCGGATCACCGAACAGATGCATCGGCAGTGCCCGGTGGCCTGGTCGCCCACCTATGGCGGGCATTGGGTCGCCGCGAACGCCGAGGCGGTATTCGAGCTGGCGCGTAGTCCGCATGTCTCCAACGATCACGACCTGAACCATGAGCGACGCGGCTACCAGGGGATATCCATCCCCCTCATGGTCGAGTCGTCGCCCGCCCGGGGCGGCATGCTCGAAATGGACGACCCGGAACACCGCATCTACCGCAGCGCGCTCAATCCGTATCTGTCGCCGGCGGCGATCCGGCGGTGGGTGCCGGTCGTCGATGAGGTCGTCCGTGCCTGCCTCGACGAACGAATCGCCGAGGGCACCATCGATTTTGTCGATGACCTGGCCAATATCGTGCCTGCGGTGCTGACGCTCGCGCTGATGGGTGTGCCGCTGCGTCGCTGGACGATCTACAACGAGCCCGCGCACGCCGGCGTCTACACCCCGCCCGACTCGCCCGACGCAGAGCGGGTGGCCCAGCTGTATGTGCAGATGGGTGTGGATATGTTCGAGAACCTGAACGAGATTCGTGAGCAGCCGCGCCCCGGCATCATTCACGCGCTCAGCGAGATCACGATCGACGGGCAGCCGGCACCCGATATGGAATTGTTCGGCATGCTGGGGCTGCTGGTGGGCGGCGGCTTCGACACCACCACGGCCTTGACCGCTCGCTCACTGGAATGGTTGTCGGACAACCCGACCGAACGCGAACGCCTGGACCGCGAACGCGAAGAGCTGCTCGATCCTGCCACCGAGGAATTCCTGCGTTATTTCACTCCCGCTCCCGGCGACGGCCGCACGATCTCCGCGGACTGCGAAGTCGCCGGCACCCGGTTCGCCGAAGGGGAACGATTGTGGTTGTCGTGGGCCATGGCCAACCGGGACGCCGCCTTGTTCGCCGATCCGAACGAGCTGGATATCGATCGAAACGGTAACCGCCACTTCAGTTTCGGAATCGGAAACCACCGCTGTATCGGATCCAATTTCGCGCGGACCGTCTTCAAACGCATGATCTGCGGTGTGTTGGACCGGATGCCCGACTATCAGTGCGACCCCGCCGGGCGGGTGCACTACGAGAGTATCGGCGTCATCCAGGGCATGCGGCATCTGCCCGCCACCTTCACCCCCGGACCCCGGCTGGGCCCGGGGCTCGACGAAACCCTCGACACGCTGCAGCGAATCTGCGACGAGCAGGAACTGGCCCGGCCTGTCACCGAGCATCCGGACATCGCCCGGATCGAATGATCACCCCGCTTCGGGCAGGCCGGCGTACAGGTAGCCCAGGCGCCGGCCGAGTTCTGCCGCCCGTCCGGGGAGTTCGAATCCGTTGGCGGCGTAGGCTTCCTGCCCTGACTGGACCGTGACATCCCAGCCGGCCTTCCGCAGGTGGTCGCGGGGGCTGGTGCGATCGTCCAGGTAGAACAGCTCGGTGACGTCGAATCCGAACGCGGAACGGCGGGACATCTCATCGAGCCGGCCGGCCAGATCGTCCGAGGAGTCGATGTCCATGTGTTCGGTCGCGAGCCGGCTGCCGGGGGCCGACAGTGCCGTGATGTTGTCCAGGAGCCGGTCCTGCGCTTCGGACGGCAGGTAGATCAGCAGACCCTCCGCGATCCACGCGGTCGGCTGTGTCGGGTCGAAACCGTTGCGGGTCAACGCTGTTGGCCAATCCTCGCGTAGGTCGATGCCGATCGTCCGGTGTTCGGCGGCCGGTTCGGCGCCCAGTTCGTCGAGGGTGGACGTCTTGAACTCGATGACTTCCGGCTGGTCGAGTTCGAACACCCGGGTCTGCGCCGGCCAGGGCAGCCGATAGGCGCGGGTGTCCAGGCCCGATGCCAGAATGACCACCTGGCGCAGCCCGGCATCGGTTGCCTCGGTGAAGAAGTCGTCGAAATAGCGGGTGCGCACGGCGATGTGCTCGCACATTTCCCGGTGATCGAGGATGGGGTTGCCGTCGTCGTCCTCGACGTCGAGTTCGCCGTCGGCCATCCGATTGAAGTTCTCCAGTCCGACGGCCTTGACGAGGGGATCGGCGAACGGGTCGTGAATCAACGGGTCACGCTGGTTGGTGGCCAGGGCACGCGATGCCGCCACCCCTGTCGCCGTGGCGCCCACACTGGACGCCAGGTTCCACGAGTCCCCGTCGTATCGAACCGAGCCCGTCATTGATCGACCTCCTCACCGAGATACTTATATGTAGTCAACATGTTTCGGCGCCCACTGTAGGGCACCGCGGTGAGTGGGGCGATCTTCCAGGAGTGCCGGCGAGGCCTGCTTCAGTGCAGCGCTCGGCGCAGCGCGGCATCGGAATCGGAGGTCATCCGGCGGACGATCGCCGTATCGCGGGCGACGCCGCAGCCGTGAAAAGTTCCGGGATACAGGTGCAGCTCGACGCCGACGCCCGCGGCCAGCAGTCGCTGCGCGTACCGCAGTCCTTCGTCGCGAAGGGGATCGAATTCGCAGACCGCGATGAAAGCCGGCGGCAATCCGGTCAGATCGGCCGCGCGGGCCGGGGCGGCCGGCACTCCATCCAGATCAGTGCGATCGCCGAGATAGTAACTCCAGCTCAGCTGTGCCAGCGGGCGATTCCACAGCGGAGTGTCGTGGAATGCGCGCATCGAGCCGGTGTCGAGGCGATCGTCGAGTTCGGGAATCGCGAGGTATTGGAAACAGATCGGCGGACCGCACCGTACCCGGGTGAGCTGGGTGAGCGATGCGGTGAGCCCGGCGCCGGCACTGGCGCCGCCGACCGCGATCCGCGCGGGATCGACACCGAGTGCATCCGCCCGGGCGGCGGTCCATTCCAGAGCCGTATAGCAGTCCTCGAGGCCCGCGGGAAAGGGGTGTTCCGGGGCCAGACGGTAGTCGACGGACACGATCACCACGCCGAGTTCGGTGGTCCGCCGCAAGGCCTCCTCGTGCCCGGATTCCACACTGCCGGTGACGAATCCACCGCCGTGCAGGTAGATCAGCGCCGGACGCGGGGTGGGCCGGTCGGCCGGGGCGTAGACGCGGACCGGCACCCCGGCGGCGTCGGTGTCGGTGACCGTGACGCCGGCGGGGATGGGCGCCGGCGGGAGTTGCGCCAGCATTCGCTGGGCCAGCGCGCGTGCCCGCACCACATCGCTGAGATCAGGCTTGGGAAGCCGCTCCACCCACGGGATCAACTCGGGGTCGAAGGCATAGCTCATCAGGTCTCCGCTTCCGTGATCGACCAGGTGGGTGTCGTGCATGAATAGTAAGCATTTACTTGTTTGGCAGCGGTATCTCCAGTAAATTTCTCCTGTGGTGGAAGTGGAATCGCACGGCGCCGGCCCGCGGCGGGGCCGGGTGGAGGGCAAGGTCGCGATCGTCACCGGTGCGGGCTCCACCCCGGGTCCGGGCATGGCGACCGGTCGCGGCACCGCGATCGTGCTGGCCGATGAGGGCGCCTCGGTACTGGTCTGCGACATCGTCGGCGAACGTGCCGAGCAGACCTGCGCGATCATCCGCGAGCGCGGCGGCGTCGCGGATTCCTTCGTGGGTGACACCAGCACCGCCGCCGGATGTGACGCCATGGTCGAGGCGGCGGTCGGCGCCTTCGGCACGGTCGACATCCTGGTGAACAACATCGGCGTCTCGGTGGCCGGCAACGTCGTCGACACCAGCGAACAGGACTGGGACCGGGTGCACCGGCTCAGCCTGAAGGCGATGTTCCTCGCGGCCAAGAGCGCCATTCCGGTGATGGCGGCCAAGGGGTCGGGCGCGGTGGTCAATATCGGTTCGATCGCGGCGACCCGGGGCGGAAACTACGTCGCGTATGCCGCCGCCAAGGGCGGGGTCGAGGGACTGACCGTCGACATGGCCTATTCACATGGGCGCCAAGGTATTCGGGTCAATGCCGTCGCGCCGGGCCATATCACCACCCCGCTGCTGTTCTCGGTCGTCGGGGTGAACGCCGAATCGGATTACCGGCAGCGGCTCGCGGCCGCGTCCGGGATGCTGGGCACCAACGGTGACGGCTGGGATGTGGGCCGGGCCGCCACCTTCCTGGCCAGCGATGAGGCCCGCTGGATCACCGGGGTGGTGCTGCCGGTCGACGCCGGGGCCACGGCGGTGACGCCACTGATGATGGCGCCGCACCTGCGGGCCGAGATACCGCCCGAGCCGTGAGCGCCGGACGCGGTCGCACGATGGGAGTCGAATATGGTTGCCGAGCAAGGCGTTCGCGGCGAGCTTCGCACCGCCACCGACGCCACCATCGATGACGCGGTCGGCTATGCCGATCCGATGGTGTTGCGGGGCTTGCTGTTCCAGCTCACCGGCGACGAGGCGATCGCATCCACCAGGATCGGGCCGGTCCCCGGATATATCGGCGGCAACCTCGGATTCGGACTGACCGATCCGGCCGATATCACCTTCCTGCGGGCCGAAGCCGCACGATTTCTGAAGTGCTACCGCGACAGTGGCGCGCGGCCACTGGATCCGGGTCCGCTCGACCGGCTGCCGCGCAGTCTGGCGTTGTCCGGCGGTTTGGCGGAATTGCCCGCCGAGGATGTCGAGCTGTGGCTGGAGGAGGTCGCGATCGATCCGTGGGCGCGCGGGCTGGACTGGGGCCCCCAGCCACCACCGGAGCGGCTCGCGGATTTCTCCGTCATCGTCATCGGAAGCGGGATGGGCGGATTGAACGCGGCCGCACAGTTGCGGCATGCCGGAATTCGCTTCACGGTGCTGGAGAAGAACTCCGGGGTCGGCGGCACCTGGTACGAGAACCGGTATCCCGGCGCGCGGGTCGATTCCCCGAGCCGCGCCTACACCCATGCGCTCGGTGTCGAATTCGAACTCGCGGCGCCGTGGTGTTCCCGAGCGGAGAATCAACGCTACTTCGACTGGATGGCCGACCGGTACGGCGTGCGCGAGCACATCGACTTCGATACCGAAGTGGACACCGTCACCTGGTATGAGGACACCGCGATCTGGGAGATCGTGGCATGCGGTCCGCGTGGACGAGTGGTGTACACCGCGGACGCGGTGATCAGCGCGGTCGGTCTGTTGTCGCGGCCCAGCCTGCCGCGGATCGCGGGTATGGACGATTTCCGCGGTCCGGCCTTCCACACCGCACAATGGCCCCGGGACATCGACGTCACCGGCCGCCGGGTCGCCGTGATCGGAACCGGTTGTTCGGGTGTGCAATTGGTGCCGGAACTGGCCGAACTCGCGGGGCATGTCGAGGTCTTCCAGCGCACCCCGCAGTGGCTGTTCGAGCACGACGGATATCTGTCACCGTTTCCCGATCAGGTGCGCTGGTTGGACCGGAACCTGCCCTACCACCCGCATTTCACCCGATTCCGAACGAATTGGCTGCTGGGACCGTACCTTTCGGGGCCACTGCGGGAGATCGACCCAGAGTTCGAGGATCCGCACGCCCGCAGCGCGGTCAACAAGCAGATCCGCGATGAGCGGATCGCCTTCATCCGTAGCAAACTCGCCGCCCGTCCGGATCTGATCGAGAAGATGATCCCGCCGCATCCGCCGTTCTCGGCGCGGCCGATCCAGGTCGACGCGCACCACAATTTCTACGACGCGATCATGCGCGAGGACGTCACCCTCGTCACCGACGGCATCGACCGGATCACCCGCAGGGGTATCCGGACCGTCGACGGGAACGAGCACGAGGTCGATATCATCGTGTACGCCACCGGTTTCCGGGCCAATGAATGTCTGTGGCCGATGGATGTCGTCGGCCGTTCCGGGCGGTCGGTACACCAGCTGTGGGCCGAGGACGGGCCGCGCGCCTACCTCGGCACGATGCTGCCCGGCTTCCCCAACTTCTTCATGATCTACGGCCCCAATATGAATCCCTACGGCGGGCTGGGTGTGGTCAACCACCAGGAGATGGCGACCCGCTTCCTGCTCACCTGCCTGGCCGGACTCCTGCGCGGAAAGCACCGCACCGTCGATGTCACCGAGGCCGGATACCGGCGCTACAACGATCAGCTCGATGCGCGTGAGAAATTCAAGATCTACACCGATTCCCGGGCGAGCAGCTATTACACCAACGAACACGGCCGTTCCGCGGTCAATTGCCCATTCCCCGGAAACGAGATGTGGCATCGGCTGCGCACCCCCGATTTCACCGAGGTGATCCTCTCTTGAACCCGCGCCGCCGGGGGAAAACAGGTATGCGCGTAGGTAGTTCTCCCGTGGCCGATATCACGTGCGCACAGCAGGGTGTAGGGGAACTGATCTGCGACTTCGGCTCGGAGGCCTGATGACCCGTACCGAGAAGTATCGGCATCCGCCGCGCGGTGACGTGCATGTGCGGATCCGGTTGGGCAGAACGACCTTCGACTATCGCGCGACCGTGGTCGCGGCCCTGAACCTGGTCCGTGATTGTCACCGTAAGCATTGGTGTGTCATCGAATTGGTATTTCACGCACTCGGCGAATCGCTGCCGGAACCGCGGTTGCCGAATGAGCGATTGTTCCTCGATCCGCAACCGTTGTGGGCGGAGTGACCAGTTCAGAAGTCGGGGTGTTCGGCCGCCCACGCCGCGATTTGGGCGCGGGAGGTGAACCCGAGCTTGGTCAGAATATGTTCGACGTGTCCCTCCGCGGTGCGTTGTGCGATGACGAGCTCGGCCGCGATCGCCTTATTGGACAGGCCCCGGGCCACCAGCGCGGTGACTTGACGCTCGCGTTTGGTCAGGGCCGCGCCGGGACCACTCGATGCTGCGGTGGCGTTGTCCGGCTCGCGCAGTGCGAAGCCGGCCGCGGTCCGCAGCGTCATCGCGGCGCCCTCCCGGCGGCCGGCTTCGAACGCACGCGCACCGAGCGCCTTCTTGCCGGCGCGCAGGCAGGTCTCATGGTGGACGAGCAGATCGGGAAATACGAAGGCGGCACTGCCGGTACTGCTGACCAGCGCGTCCGCGGCGCCCAGCAACACGGCGGCACGCCGGTGCTGATGCTGGTCGGACATGATCCAGGCCAGCGTCTCCAGGCAGGCGGCGCCGACGAGTGGATCCGCGACCAGCCGGGCGGCCTCGATTCCGCCTTCGAGTGCGCGGATGCCCCGGTCGGGATCGCCCGCGCGCCACGCCACATACCCCGCCGCCGATAACGCCCACGACCGGAGCATCGTCTCGCCCGCGGAATCGGTGATGGCGAGTACCTGCTCGAAGTATTCCAACGACCGCGGCGGGTCGCCCAGCAGCGCCCACGACCATCCCAGGGAGATCAGCGCGTCCAGCCGCAGGATGAGCTCGCCGGATCTTTCGTAGGTTTCGACCGCCTCGGCGAATTGGTGGTGAGCGTGGTCCAGATCCGCATGGCCGATCATGAGCGCGTAATTGCCCTGGGCGTGGGCGAGCAGCGCCCGCACCACGGGGTCGGTGGAGCACTCGGCCAGCAGTGCCAGCTGGGCCAGTCGATCCGCGGCGTCGGCGAAATCACCCTGCAGGACGGCCATGGTCTGAGCGGCGTGTAATGCCTTGGCGTGATCGATGGTCTGTGCCCCGGTCGCGCGTGAGAGCGCGCGGGCGGACCAGCGGCGGCCCTCGCCGGGCCGTCCGCGCATCATCCAGAGCGGATACAGGGCGGTGGTCATCCGCACCGCGACGGGATTCGATTCGGACACCGCGAATTCCAGTGCCGCACGCAGATTCGGCAGTTCTCGCTCCAGTCTGGCCACCCAGATCGACTGGCGCGGCCCGATCCATTCCGCCTCCGCCCGCAGTGTCAGGTCCGCTGCCCAATCCTGGTGTCGCCGCGCCGAATCGACATATTCGCCACGCTCGTGAGCCTCGCGCCGGCCGTATTCGCGGACGGTCTCGAGCATTCGGAAGCGGACACTTCGATCGACGTCTTCGCGGATCAGAATGGACTTGTCGACCAGCGCGGACACCGAATCCAGCAGTTCGGATGCGGTCTGCTCACCGCCACACACCTGTTCGGCGGCGTCGAGTTCGAAACCGCCCGCGAAGACCGACAACCGACGCCACAACCGCTGCTCGTCCGCCGCGCACAGGTCGTAGCTCCAGCCGATGCACCACGCCAGGGTCTGCTGGCGCATCGGTGCGCCGCGACGGCCACGAGTCAGCAGACCGTAGCGGTCGTCGAGCCGGGACAGTATCTGCTCCGGCGACATGGCGCGCAGCCGGGCGGCGGCGAGTTCGATCGCCAGCGGCAGACCGTCGAGGCGAGCGCAGATGCGCGCCACGTGGGGTCGATTGGTCTCGGTGACTTCGAAACCGGGCACCACGGCGGCGCCGCGGTCGGCGAACAGCGCGACGGAGTCCTCGCGCGCCTCTCGCGGCGCCGGTGTGCTCGCCGGATCCGGAATTGTCAACGGCGGCACCGCCAGTACCGATTCGCCGTCGACGTTCAGGCCTTCCCGACTGGTCGCCAGTATCCGCAGGTGCGGACAGGTTCGCAGCAGAGATTCGGTGAGCTCGGTGGCGGCGTCGATCACCTGTTCGCAGTTGTCCAGCAGGAGCAGCAGATGTCGTGTGGACAGGTATCCGAGCAGGACGTCGAGCATCGGCCCGGAGCCTCGACTGCGCAGGCCCAGGGCGCCGGCGACGATATCGACCAGCAGTGTCGGATCGCGGGTCGTATCCAGCTCGATCAGCCATACGCCGTCGGCGAAATCTCGCGCTACCGTGTCGGCGACCCGCAGCGCCAGCCGGGATTTACCGACCCCGCCGATACCGGTCAGCGTCACCAGACGGGTGTTCTCGAGGAGCTTTCTGGCCTCGGCCACCTGGCTGCGGCGCCCCACGAAACTGGTCAGCTCGCCCGGTAGGTTCCCGGAGCGGCCGTCGATGTGGCCCGAGGTCTCCGGGGTGGGGGAGTCGGCGTCGGCCGGGGCCGGCAACGGCATCGAGTCGACCCGGAAGCCGTGGTGCCGCTGCACCTGTCGCAGCCGTTCGCCCAATTCGGCGGCGGTGGGGCGCTCGGCCGGATCGTGCGACATCGCGGCCTCGATCACCGCGCACACGTCGTCGGCGATTCCGTCGGCTCGCAGGTCGGGGATCGGCTGCTGGGTGATCCGCAGGAATTGAGCGACGACCTGTTCGTCGCTGCGTCGCTCGAAGGCCGCGTGTCCGGTCAGCGCGCTGAACAAGGTGGCTCCCAGGCCGTAGACATCCGCCGCCGGATCGGCAGGGTCACCGCTGAGTACCTCGGGCGCGGTGAACGCCGGAGAACCGGTGATCGCGCCGGTGGCGGTCTGGAAGCCGCCGGTGATGTGCGCGATCCCGAAATCGGACAACGCCGGTTCGCCGTAGTCGGTGACCAGGATATTTCCGGGTTTGATGTCGCGATGCAGAGTGCCGGTGCGATGGGCGGTTTCCAGCGCACCCGCGATCTTCACCCCGAGGTGAAGGACATCGGGCAGCGGCAGCGGACCGTCGCGGTGAATGCGTTCCTGCAGCGATCCGCGGGAATGGTAGGGCATCACCAGATAGGGGTGGCCGGTGCCGGTGGTACCGACTTCCAGCATGTCGACGATGTTCGGGTGGCCGGTCAATCGCGCCATCGCTCGCTGTTCCCGGATGAATCGCTCCCGGTTCTCGTCGATTTCGGCGGTGAGCACCTTGACCGCCACCGTGCGTTCCAGACCGGCCTGCCGGCACCGGTAGACCTCGCCGAAACCACCCCGCCCGATCACCTCCGCGTCGTCGAAACCGGCGGATCTCAGGTCCGCGACGACGTCGGCGCCGACATCACGCTCGGTTCTGCGGGGATCGTTCGCGGCCATCGGTAACTCGTGATCCGCCGGCGGGCAACACTCAGGAGGCTGCCGGCACAGCTGTTTCGGAAGGAATCGGGAGCAGGTTGTCGCGCCGGCGCGCGGCCATGGCGATTCGCCAGAGCGTCAAAGTGGTGCTGGCGCGTGCGTATCCGCCGCAGCTGAGCGGCGTATAGCCGAGTTGGCGTTCGAGCCAGTCGATCCGCTGCCGCATGGTCGAGTGGTGCAGATTGTGCAGGCGGGCGACTTCGCGAATGCTGTTGTGGCTCAGCACCGCCTCGAGCGTGGGCACCACCCAGGACCGGCGGGCCTGTAGCTCGACGACCCGGCGCACGTCCGGCGCTTGCGCTGCGGTGTCGGAATCGACGCTCTCCACGACGGTGGCGATCGCGCCGAGTTGGTCGTACCGCACATGGGTGGGTTTGCCGGTGGCGAGATCGACGGTGATCCGCAATGCCGTGCGGGCATGCTTGCATCCCTGGTGCACGTCGGCGGCCGAGCAGGTGTGGATTCCGGCGGCGATGTCGGCGGGGATCGTGTTCGGGCGCGGCGATGCGGGGAACAGGTGGATCTGGTGCTCGTCGACCACCAGTCCCGGCGGCATCCGCCGCGCATCGGACAGGTGGGTGGCCACCACCGTGACACGTTCCCCCAAGCCCAGCCGGCGCAGCGCCTCCTCGCGGTCGGCGGGGGTGGCGCACGGATCGCAGGCGATGCGCGTCGCGGCCAGGGCGGGGGAGCTGTCGCGGATCTTCTTGACGGCGTGCAGGCTGCGCGCGAATCGCTCCAGAATCAGGTGGTCCAGCGGCCAGGGGGTACCTTCGCGGTCGAGCCAGACGGTGATCTCCTCGAAGCGGTGTGTCCGGCGTCCGGCGCCGGCATCACCCAGGTCGGCGACATTCCGACCGGCCGCGTCGACCCCGACTCGCAGGCCGCGCTCCGGATCCTCCAGTCCCACCGGGCATTCGGCGAGTGCCGCCGCGGCCCGCAGCATGGCCAGCGCGGAGGAGCGCTGGTCGACCAACGTGTCGAAATGCTCGATCACCCGTAGCGCTTCGGCCGCGCCGCCGTCGATCGTATTGAGCTTGACTATCCACTCTCGCACGTTGAGGCTCCTTGCTTCTCACGCATGGCCGCCGGGCTCATGCCGTTACTGCTGGAGATCGTGGGCGGGTCGGCCGCACCGTTCGCCGCGGGAAACAGGCCCGCCACCGCGGCGACGATCGCGGCGCGCCGCGCCGCGTGGGAGGGATCGCGAACCTGCCCCTCGGCCAGGTCGACGAGATCGGGCTGCTCGGCCCAGGCCAGGGAGATCTGCGTGACGATGATCATGATGTCGATCGGGTCCCAAGCGGGATCCAGATATCCGGACTGCTGCGCCTGGCGCAGTTGCTCGACCTGGGTCCGGACCGTCTGCCGCACGGCGCGTTGAAACGGATCGTCGTCGTCGGCCACGTCCAGGCGGCCCCAGTGCAGCAACCGCAGATGATCGGGATGAGCCATGAAATAGTCGTGCACGCGCCCCGCGTAGCCGGGTAGGTCCGCCGGGTCCAGGCGGGTGGCCTCGGTCATGTCGGCCAGTTCGCGCTCGGCGACGAATCGGTAGAGCTGCTGCTTACTCCGGAAGTACGCGTACAGCCGCTCCTTACTCGTCTTGGCCCGCTTCGCGATCCGGTCGATACGAGCCCCCGACACGCCGTACTGAGCGAACTCGTCCGTCGCGGCGGTGACGATGCGGTCGAGCGTGGTGTCGGTGTCGGTAGGAGTGGCCACAGTCACACAATACCAAACCAAACTGTTTGGTGTGGGCAATTGGAGCTTTCGATGCAATTTCCCCGGACCGCAGGCGGCCGGCGACGTCGCGATGACATCACCGGCCGCTGTGCCCGAAGGAACAAGTAGCGATGCCGAGAACAGGACAGCCGTCAGCGTGGGGGAGTCCGAGAACGGGCGGGTGGCCGAACAGACGAATCATCTCACCGCGCGATGGCCCGGATCAGTGATTGGAATTCGCGGCGTGCGCGGCCGCCCGGTCCAGTCGCGGCACCGGCGGCGGAGTCATGTCCGCGAGCCGGGACACCCCGGGGACCGAACCGAAATCGGGCCCGAGGATCTGGGCCATCAACGCGGCGAACGTGGTGTCCATGTACATTCGCTCGCCGGCGATCTTGTCACCTTCGAACTCCATCACCACGAAGTATTGTCCGGTCACCCGGCCGTCGGGGCCGTCGAGATAGACGTAGGCCTCACGGCTCAGGCTGTTGTCGGAAATGGCGTGCACCCGTTTGTCCGCCCAGATATTGCGCTCGTCGCTGCCGTGCAGCATCCGGTTGTATGTTTCGCGCACGGCGTCGCGTCCCTCGATATGCCATCCGAGAGAGGGGAATTCGTACATCGGATTGTCGACGAGCGTTGCCAGCGTGGCATCGAGATCGAGATCGAACTCGGCCTTTTCATGGGCGGCGAGCAGCGCTTCCATTTCCGCGAGGGTGAGAGTAGTGGCCATTTTGCCTCTCCTTTGAGGTGGTGAGAACGTCCGGCCTAGAGCCGTACGATGGTTCGGCCCTTGACGGCGCCGGTGAGGATTTCGCCGGCGACCGCCGGGATGTCCGCCAGGGCGATCTCGTGAGAGATGCTCTCGGCCAGGCTCTTCGGTTTGAGATCGGTACCCAGGCGCAGCCACACCGCGGCCCGCACATCGGCCGGGCACATCACCGAGTCGATGCCGAGTAGGTTGACCCCGCGCAGGATGAAGGGCATCACGGTAGTGGTCAGTGCCGGTCCGCCGGTGAGGCCGCAGTTCGCCACAGAGCCCCGGTAGCGCGTGGTGCGCAATAGGTAGGCGAGTGTGTCTCCGCCGACCGGATCCACGGCGCCGGCCCATTTCTCGGCTTCGATCGGGGCCATGCTCTGCGCGCTGACCTCCTCGCGGCCGAGAATCTCGGTCGCGCCCAGCCCGCGCAGGTAGTCGTGTTCGTCGGTCTTCCCGGTGCTGGCCGAGACCTCATAGCCGAGGCCGGCGAGCATATTGACCGCCGTACTGCCCACACCGCCGGTCGCGCCGGTGACCAATACGGGCCCGGCGCCGGGCCGCAGCCCGTTCTCCTCGAGTCGCTGGATCGACAGGGCCGCGGTGAAACCGGCTGTGCCGATCGCCATCGCCTCTTTCAGGGTCAAGCCGGGCGGCAGCTGCTCGAGCCAATCACCGGACACGCGAGCGTATTCGGAGTAGCCACCGAAGTGATCGGTGCCCAGCCCGCGGCCGATCGCGACGACCTCCTGGCCGACGGTGAAGCGGGGATCGCTCGACTCGGACACGGTGCCGGCGATGTCGATGCCCGGCACCATCGGATAGGAGGTCACCACGGGGCTCTCCGGAAGGCAGGCCAGGCCGTCCTTGTAGTTGACGCTGGAGTAGCGCACTCGCACGGTGACATCGCCGCCGGGCAGGTCGTCGAGCGTGAGCTGCTGTACGCCGGCACTGAAGCCGGCGTCGCCCTTGTTGACAACGAAAGCGTTGAAGGAGTCGGACATATTACCTTCCTGGATCGGACATCCGAGCGACGTTCGGTGCATCACCGTGCCGACAGCGAGATGGGTTGTTGGACAAGCTCTTCCCTGATCGGGTATTGCGGCTGACCTCGGATCCGGACCACCGGAGCGGACTCGAGTCCGACGCCTGGTGCGAGGAGACAACCACGTGATCGCCTTCGCCCCACGATTTGATAGATTGATCTAATAGTAGTGGTGGCCGTGCTGCTCCGTCAACAGCGACGACGGTGGCCTCGGGCGCGAGAGCCTCCGATTACCCGGTAGCGACCGGGAGGTCGGTGCCGGGCGCCGCGGTGTCGAGAACGAATTCGGCGATCCGGCCGCGGTGTTGTTCCGCGCTGCCCAGCAGGGCGGCATCGGTGAAGGCGCGTTTGAAGTACAGGTGCGTCTGATGTTCCCAGGTGAAGCCGATGCCGCCGTGTACCTGGACGGTATCTGCCGCGATACGGGTGAAGGCCGCCGAGCAGGTCGCCTGTGCGATGGCGGCGGCGAGCGCGGGATCGTCGGTGCCGTCCTGCAGCGCCCAGGCCGCGTAATACGCGGTGGATCGGGCGTGTTCCTGGTCGACCAGCATATCGGCGATTCGGTGTTTGACCGCCTGGAAGGAACCGATGGTCCGGCCGAATTGCCGTCGTTGTTTGGCGTACGACACGCTCAGGTCTAGCAGGTGCTGGGCGCCCCCGACCTGTTCGGCGGCCAGCAAGACCGCGCCGACGTTGAGCGCGTGCGCGCAGATCAGAGCCGCCTCCGCCGGCCCGGCGAGTAGCCGGGCCGGTGCGTCGGCGAACCGGATCGTGGCCTGGGATCGGGTCGAGTCCATCGTGGTCAGCGGGGTGCGGTGCACCGCCGGCACCGCGG
>JAFMQT010000590.1 GCA_017354515.1 Nocardia sp.
TGCAGAACCTCCAGGCCCACATTCTGAATTTCGGAGATGATGCGTCCCGACCCGATCAACTCCCCGTCCGGGAATACGTACCGGTCGATGAAATCACCGGCCCGGGTGGTGCGGGTGTTGTCGTGGCGGGTGATGCAGTGGTTCAGG
The DNA here is from genome assembly GCA_017354515.1 of Nocardia sp. Lineage (GTDB taxonomy): Bacteria > Actinomycetota > Actinomycetes > Mycobacteriales > Mycobacteriaceae > Nocardia. The sequence continues at coordinate 148 of JAFMQT010000590.1, forward strand.
AACAGACCGCCGACCCGCAGTTTGTCCTGGATGAAGCCGAAATATCCGGGATAGTTCTGGACACCGATATGTTCGGTGAGGCCGATCGAGGACAGGGCGTCGAAACCGGTTTCGGTGATGTCCCGGTAATCGCTGTGGCGCACCTCGGCCAGATCGCTCAGACCCTCCTCGACGATTTTCGCCTGTGCCCACCGCGCCTGTTCCCGTGAGAGGGTGGCGCCGATGACCTTGACCCCGCGATGCGCGGCGTACCGGACCATTCCGCCCCAGCCGCAGCCGATATCGAGCAGGCGATCGCCCGCCTTCAGATTCAGTTTCTCGAAGATCAGGCGATACTTGTTCTCCTGAGCCTGTTCGAGGGTCCGGTCCTCCTCCTCGTAGCACGCGCAGGTGTAGGTCATCGACGGCCCGAGGACCATTTCGTAGAACCGGTTCGACACGTCGTAGTGATGGTGGATGACCTCGGCGTCGCGCAGCCGGGAATGCCGCAGGCCCTCCAGGGCGATGCGGCGCCAGCGCGGGAGGGTCTCCTGCGGCGGCGGCGCGACCGGCTTGAGCACATCCCAGCCCAATGAGCGCGCGATGGTGACCAGCGCCAGCGCGGACGGGCGGCGGAATTTCAACTCCGTCATGGCCCGCAGAATCTCGTAGGGATCGCCCGGGTGGACGCCCTCGGCGCTCAAATCACCGGCGATATAGGCCCGCGCCATCCCGAGATCGCCCGGTGCGGTGGCAATGTAGTTCACACCGCGCGGATTGTGGATCGTCAGTTTGTATTTCGAATGCGCGGGTCCGGTGCTGCTGCCGTCGTAGGCGGTGACCCGGATCGGGACCGGGCCGTCGACGAGGAGTTCCAGAATTTCGGCGATGGTCAGTTTCGTCCCCAGGTCCGACATGGGGGGGAGTTGAGCATCTTTGAAGGTAGTCATCTGCGTTGCACCGCCTTTGCATACAAGTCCAGCAAACGATGATCGGGGTCGTATCGCTTCTTGAGATCGGGGTAGATATCGCCGCCGTAGAGGCGGCCGAATTCGTCTTCGTCGTAGTACGAGTCGGAATACAGGGATTTATGGCCGTCGAGCCGGGCCACGCGGTCCTCGATGCGGCGATTGGCCGCCCCCTCGGGTGCACCGGGTGTGGTCGGTACCGCGGACCAGAAGCCGACATTCACGTAGGTGCGCTCGGGCTCGAGCGGATACAGCGGCCACACCCGGCCGGTGCCGGCGGCAGGGCGTCGCTCGCGCAATCGCAAGGGGCACAACCACAGCGGTTCGATCGGAATCTCGTCCAGGAACCAGTGCAGGAATTCTGCCGTGCGCTCGATCGGCACCTCGATGTCCTGCACGACCCGCTCCTGCGGCGGATTTCCCTTGCGCGCCTCGAGTCGGTCGCCGATATCGTATTTCCGATCCAGTGCCACCAGTTTCCAGTAGAAGCTCGACCGCCGATACCGCTGCGGCCACAGCCGGCGAATACGCGGATTCTGGGTGCCGAACGCGCGCGAACACCAGAACCAGTCGGTATCCCACCGCCACAGATAGTCGTGGATGGTCAGCCGGTCGCGCTTGGGCCCGGGCCCGTCGTGGCGGATGGACTGGTAATAGATATCCATACCGGTGTAATCGCTGGTGGGGCCGGACTCGTCGGTCTGGCGGCCCAGGATCAGATAGGACTCCTCGGCGGTGAACACCACACCGTCGAGATAGTCGACGGGTTCGTCGAGATAAGTGCGCTCGGTGACGACGCGATCCATCGCCCGTTCGAGTTCTCCCAGATCGTGGAAACGCACATGCCGCAGTGCGACATACGGCTTCACCGCTTCCAGTTCGATCTTCAGGCGGGTCGAATAGCCCAGCGTGCCATAGGAATTGGGGAATCCGCGAAACAGGTCGGCGAATTCGCCCGCGGGTTCGGCGGTGATGATCTCGCCGCCGCCGGTGAGTACATCGATCTCGAGTACCGATTCATGGGGCAGGCCGCTGCGGAACGAGGTGGATTCGATACCGAGTCCGGTCACAGCGCCGCCGAGGGTGATGGTTTTGAGCTGCGGAACCACCAGTGGCGCCAAGCCGTAGGGCAGGGTGGCCGCGACCAGATCCTCGTAGGTCGTCATCCCGGCCACATCGGCGGTTCGGGCGTCGGCGTCGACCGCGATCACCCGGTCCAGGCCGGAGACGTCCAGGCCCGGCGCGGGGTTGGCGGCTCGGGCGCGGAACAGATTCGACGTCTTCTTGGCCAGGCGCACAGTGGCGTCGGGGGGAATCGCCCGATAGCTGGCGAGCAGACGCTCGACACCTTCTCGATGCGCGGCGAAACCTGATTCGTATGCGGCCGGTACGCGGCCGGCCTTCCTCAACAGACTCACTGCCACATCCGAACGCTATCGCTCCGGGTTTGCGGCTGCTACCGGGAGGGTACCGATCCTGTCGATTCTTCACGGATCTGTTGCATTGCGTTCGATAACCGGAACG
>JAFMQT010000591.1 GCA_017354515.1 Nocardia sp.
TCATGGGCCGAGTGTGCGTCATCGGCACGTTCATCAACGAGGCCATCATGATGCTCAAGGAGAACATCGATCCGCAGACCATCGAGCAGGCCGGTCTGCAGGCGGGCTACCCGGCCGCACCGCTGAAGCTGAGCGATGAGCTCAACTTCGAGACCATGCAGAAGATCTTCAAGGAGACCAAGGAGGCCGCCGAGAAGGACGGCCTGCAGATCTCCGAGTCCTCGCTGGCCTCGGGCCGAGTGGTCGAGACGATGATCGACAAGTTCGACCGCAAGGGCAAGCTGCACGGTGCGGGCTTCTACAACTACGTCGACGGTAAGACCGCTGGCCTGTGGGAGGACCTGCGCAGCACCTTCAACTCCAGCCGGGAGCTGCCTGAGGGCGTCACCCTGCAGGATCTGAAGGATCGGATGCTGTTCATCGAGGCCATCGAGACCCAGAAGTGCTTCGACGAGGGCGTGCTGACCAGCACCGCCGACGCGAACATCGGCTCGATCTTCGGCATCGGCTACCCGGCCTGGACCGGTGGCGTGCACCAGTTCATCGTCGGCTACCCCGGCGGCCAGGCGGGCTTCGTCGCCCGGGCCGACGAGCTGGCGGCGAAGTTCGGTGACCGCTTCAATGTCCCGGACTCGCTTCGCAAGTAAAGTCCCGGACTCGCTTCGCAAGTGACACGCCGCTGACGCGCTGACCTACGGCCCGGACCACGAAACACCGTGGTCCGGGCCGTATTGTGTCATAAGGGATTCAGGGCCTGGCGCACGAAATATCCTGTTCGGCGTAGCCTCTTCCGCGCACCCCGGGACCGCGCTACGTTGGAATCAGGGCGGAACGTTCGAGGTGTGACATGGATCCACAAACGGGCAAGGTCCGCAGTGAACACGAGCCCGCCGCGGATACGGCGAGGCACGATGTCGTCGGTGAGCCGACGGGGTACCTGGGGGAGCCGGAGCTGGATGCGCCCGATGTCCCCTCCGATTCCGATGCCGAACCCGATTCCGAGCTGCGGATCACCGACGAACTCGAGCGGATGGGGTTGTTCGAAGCCCGCGAGATCGGCCGCGGCGGATTCGGGGTGGTGTACCGCTGTGCGCAACGAGCATTGGATCGCGTTGTCGCGGTGAAGGTGCTCTCGTCCGAGCTCGACGGCGAGAGTCGCGAGCGGTTCCTGCGCGAGGAACAGGCGATGGGCCGGCTGTCCGGACATCCCAATATCGTCGATGTGCTGCAGGTGGACGTCACGCCCGGCGGCCTGTCGTTCCTGGTCATGCCCTACGCCGCGCATGGTTCGCTGGAACAGCTGATCCACGATCACGGCCCGTTGAGCTGGGCCGATTCCCTGCGAGTCGGGGTGAAGTTGGCCGGCGCCGTCGAGAGCGCGCACCGGGTGCGGGTGTTGCATCGCGATGTGAAACCGGCGAATGTGCTGCTGAGCCGCTACGGCGAACCGCAGCTGACCGATTTCGGGATCGCCCGCGTCTCCGGGGGTTTCCAGACCTCCAGCAGTATGATCACGGGCTCGCCGGCCTTCACCGCGCCCGAGGTGCTCAAGGGCGGTAAGCCGACTGTCCGATCGGATGTCTACGGTTTGGGTGCGACGCTGTTCGCCCTGCTCACCGGGCATGCCGCATACGAACGGCAGTCGGGGGAGAAGGTCGTCGCGCAATTCTTGCGGATCACCACGCAGCCGATTCCGGATCTGCGCGAGCAGGACATCCCCGCCGATGTGGCCGCGGTGATCGAAGCGGCCATGAGCTCGGATCCGGCCGAGCGCCCGGCCTCGGCCCTGCTGTTCGGCCAGATGTTGCAGCAGGTCCAGCGCGCGCACGGCCGGGCCGTGGACGAGATGGCGCTGCTGGACGGTGTGGGTGACGAGGTGCCGCGCGATACTGTCATCGGTGAGTCCACCTCCGGTCCGCTGCCCAGTCTGCGCACTCCGGGCCCGCCCACCGTGATGTCCCGCTCGGCGACGTTACCGCCCACGGCCGCAACGAAATACCGGCCGCCGACACCGGCGCGGGAGCCGATTCCGCGGCCGCGGCTGCTGGATATCCTGCGGGCGGGCGGGCGCCGCAGGCTGGCCGTGATCCACGGACCGGCGGGGTTCGGTAAGAGTACGGTCGCCACCCAGTGGTGTGCCGAACTGACCGCGCAGCAGATCCCGGTGGCCTGGATCGGGATCGATCACGACGACGACAACGAGGTGTGGCTGCTGGCACATCTGGTCCAGGCGATCCGCCGCGTCGTGCCCGGTCTCGGCGCGGGCCTGGACCAGGTACTCGAGGAGCGCGCAGGTGAGGCCGTCCCCTATGTGATCTCCACGCTGATCGACGAGATCCATGCCGATGGCCAGGTCATCGTGGTGGTGGTCGAGAACTGGGATCGGATCGCCGACGATGGCGCGCACGGTGTGCTGGATGCCTTGCTGGACAACGGATGTCATCATCTACGGTTCGTGATCACCACCCGCGAACAGGCCGGGCTGCCGATGAGCCGGACCCGGGTGCGTGACGAGCTGGTCGAGATCGGCAGCGACGAACTGCGCCTCACGACCGGCGAAACGCGGCGAATCCTGCTGGACCGCCACAATTTACATCTCACCGATCAGCAGATCG
>JAFMQT010000242.1 GCA_017354515.1 Nocardia sp.
CGACGCGGTATGTCATCAGGCCGCGGTGGTGGGTGCCGGGGTGACGGTCCGCGACGCCCCCGCCTACGCCGCCCACAATGACCTCGGCACCGCGGTGGTGCTGGCCGCTATGGCGCAGGCCGGGTGCCGGCGGTTGGTGCTGGCCTCGTCGATGGTGGTCTACGGCGAGGGCAGCTACCGCGGTGACGACGGTGTCGCCGTGGTGCCCCCGCCGCGTCGGCGCGCCGACCTCGAGGCCGGCCGCTTCGACCACATCCACCCTGATACGGGCGCGCCGCTGACCTGGGCCCCGGTCGGCGAGAATGCGGTCCTGCGGCCGCGAAGCCTGTACGCCGCAAGCAAACTCGCCCAGGAGAACTACGCGGCGGCGTGGGCGAGTGCCACCTCAGGCACCGTCACCGCCCTGCGCTATCACAATGTCTATGGACCCGATATGCCCAGGGACACACCGTATTCGGGTGTCGCGGCGATCTTCCGGTCGGCGCTCGAGAACGGGCAGGCACCCCGCGTATTCGAAGATGGTGAGCAGATGCGCGATTTCGTCCACGTCGACGATATCGCGCACGCCAATCTGCTGGCCCTGGAACAACCGCTGGGGGAGTTCACGGCCTTGAATATCGCTTCGGGACAACCGATCAGCATCAAAGAGGTGGCCGGCGTGCTGGCTCGCGCATCCGATGGCCCGGATCCCGTGGTCACCGGTGAATTCCGGCCGGGGGATGTGCGCCATATCGTCGCCGGCGCGGAGCGGGCGCGTGAACAGCTCGGCTTCCGTGCCGCCATCGGCCCCGAACAGGGCCTGACCGAATTCGCGACGGCACCGCTGCGGGTGATGGCGGGAACTAGCGGGGAACCCCGCTGGACGTAGCTCGCTCGGCCGCGGGTTCGTCCCGATCCGGCGCGTCGGGTAGCAGCGGGAGACGAATTTCGAAGCGGGCGCCCGGATTCCGGTTCCGCGCGGTGATCTCGCCGTCGTGCACGGCCAGCAGTCCGGCGGCGATCGCCAGGCCCATACCGCTGCCACCGTCGTCGGCGCCCGGCGAGCGAGCCACACTGCCCCGATAACCGGCCTCGAAGATCCGCGGCAGATCGGCCGCGGCGATTCCGGGGCCGGTGTCGTCGACGCGGGCCCAGGCGTGGGTGTTCGCGGCGCCGGCGTGGATCTCGATCGCACCGCCCGGGGGTGTGTGCGCGATCGCGTTGGCGAGCAGATTCGTCAGCACCCGGGTCAGCGCCTTATCGCTACCGCTCACCAGAATCGACGAATGCGGCTGTACCGCACTCAGTTTCACATCCGATCGGGTGGCGGCCGGAGTCCACGCCGCGACCACGTCGTCGATGAGTTCGCGCAGATCCAGCGGTTCCATGGTGAGCCGCAGCGCGCCCGCGTTGATCTTCGACATCTCGAACAGGTCGTCGACCATCGCCGAGAGCCGGGTGGTTTCGCGCACCACCTGCGTTCCGTACCGCTGCACATCGGCGCCGCGGTCGACGAGGCCGTCGGCCAGTGCCTCGCCCATGGCCCGGATGCCGGCCAGCGGGGTGCGCAGATCGTGGCTGACCCAGGCGACCAGTTCGCGGCGGGAGGCCTCGGCGGCACGCTCCTGATCGAGCATCTGTTTCTCCCACACCAGCTGCCTGGCTTGCGACCGGCCCAGCACGATCGCCGCGGGAACGGTCACGGCGGTGACCACGATCAACACGACCGCCATCCGGGCCAGTGCGTCGGTGAACATCAGGCCGCTGACCGCGAGGAAGCCGCACAGCGTCGCCAGCGTCGGAATCAGCACCAGGACCGCCATCGACAATCCCAGTGAGCGGTTTCGGAACAGCCGCAACGCCACCGAGCCGATGACCACCACCGGGACCGACCCGGCGAGCGCCCAGCCGATGAGTCCGGTGATGTCGTTCGGCATCTATCCCGCTCCTGTACCCCAGGCGTATCCGCGCCCCCATACCGTCTCTATCCGGTGCGCATCTCCGAGTTTGGCACGCAACCGTTTGACATGCACCGTCACCGTCGAATGATCGCCGAAATCCCAGCCCCACACCTGGGCGAGCAGTTCGGTGCGGCTGAACACCCGCTGCTGATTGGCCAGCAGGAACGACAGCAGATCGAATTCGCGGGTGGTCAGCGACAGCGGCCGACCAGCCACCTCCGCCGTTCCGGAATCGGGGTCCAGACGAACATCGCCGCTGCTCAGCAGGGCTGTCGCGGCCGCCGGGCGATGGGTGCGGCGCAATACGGAGGCCACCCGCAGAGCCAGCTCGCGCGGGCTGAACGGTTTGGTCACGTAGTCGTCGGCGCCGGCCGTCAACCCGATCACCCGATCCTCCTCCTCGCCGAGTGCGGTGAGCATGATGATCGGCATATCGGGCGAGCCGCCCGACCGCACCCGGCGGCACAGTTCGATGCCGTCCGGCGGCGGCATCATCAGGTCGAGAATCGCCAGGTCGATCTGCTCGCCGGCCAGGGCTTTCGCGGCCTGTTCACCGTCGGAGGCCTCGCTGACCTGCAGATCGTCACGTTCGAGGTAGCGGCGCACCACTTCCCGCACTACCGGATCGTCGTCCGCGATCAGAATTCGCATATCCATCACCAGCCCGTGAGAAGGAGATGAGCGAGTACCAGGGTGCCAATCGCCTGCACAGCCAACCACAGCCGGGTGGTTCCGGCGGGCAGCAGCGCGGCGCCGGCCAGCACCCAGATATCGAACGGCAGCCAGATCCGCTCGGTTTCAGCCTTACTGAGTCCGCTCAGATCTGCCAGTAGCAGCGCCGCCAACCCGGCCGCGGCCAGCACCGCCGCCGGATCGACCCGGTCGCGCCACCGGGCTAACGCCTCGCCGGGAGCCGTGCGAACCGAGTGCGGGTCGGGTAGTGCCCATCCGCGCGGTAGCCGGTGTAGCGCGGCGGCCGGTGCGAGCCCGACCGCGCACACCGTCGAGGCCAGATTGGCCCACGTCCAGTACGAGGCCGGGCGGGTGGTCGCGATCCCCTGGTAATAGCGTCGCACCACCAGGTGATAGCCCTCCAACCACCAGAATCCGGTCGCGGTGAAGGCGGCCACCACGACCAGCGCGCCGACCACCGCCGGCCACGCCCGCCGCACCCCGCGCAACAGCATGACCGCCAAGGCCGGAACGGCCATCAGCATCAGCCCGTAATTGAGGTAGATCCCGAATCCGAACAGCACCCCGGCCGCGAAAACCAGCAGCGGCCGGGTCCCGGCCAGTCCCACCGCGAGCGCGGCGACCGCCCAGGCCGTCACTCCCATGAAGAACGCGTCCGCCGAGACCGCCACCCAGATCGCGGCCGGCGCCAAGGCCAGAAACGGCGCGGCCGCGCGGGCCCGCTCCAGCGCGCCGAGCGCCCGCAACGCCACCACCACGGCCGCCGAGGCCGAGCAGCCGACGACAGTGCAGACCGTGGAAGCCCATGCGCCGCCGCCCAATCCGATCCGGTCCAGCAGTACGAAAGTCAGCAGTGCGCCCGGCGGATGCCCGGATGTGTGGGTGGTCCAGGAGTCGGGTTGGAAGTCCAGGATGCGTCCGGAGAATCCGCGTAGCATCGCGCCGATATCGTGCACGCCTCCGACCTCGTGCAGATATTCGTGGTAGGTGGTCAGGCGCCCGGCGAAGCCTCGCTGCCAGCCGTCGACCATTGCCAGGGCGAACGACCAGGCCAGCGCGGTAGCCCAGGTGATCAGCGGCAACTGACGAGGCCTCGCGGCGTTCGCCACCCGGGGACCGTAGCCGACCACCGCGATGGCGATCACGATCGCGGGCCCGCTACCCCAGCCCATATGCGGCAACCAGGAGCCGAAGATCGGCGCCGTCGCCGCATAGATCGAGTCACGGTACCGCGCGCTGGTGAGTGCGGGCACCACGAACGCGGCGGCCACCAGAGCCGCCGCGAGCCCAGCGCAGACGAGATCACCACGAATCCCCGATATCCGGCGACGCTCGATGGCGGCGGTGTTGGTCACCGGTTCACCGTAAAGGGTGAGGGCTGCGCTGCGGGCGTCGCGAAACCGCCGTCATACTTTCGTCACCGTCGTTACCAGGCATTTCGCCTCCGATCGCGGTTACGGTCGTCAGCATGAAGCCCTCAGGGTCCACCCCGGAGCTGACCGTCGTCATCCCCTGCCGGAACGAGGCGGGCGCCCTCCCCGGCGTACTGTCCGCGGTTCCGCCCGAATATCGAGTGATCGTGGTGGACAACGGTTCCACCGACACCACCGCCGAGGTCGCGCGCGCCGCGGGAGCGGTGGTTGTCTCCGAGTCCACACCCGGTTACGGGGCCGCGGTCAACGCCGGAGTGAATGTGGCATCCACCGAACTGGTAGCCGTCCTCGACGGTGACGGATCGATGGCCCCCAGCGAATTGCCGCTGCTGCTGGCCGAACTCGGCCCCGACGTCGCCATGGTGGCCGGGCGGCGGCGCCCGCACCCCGGTGCCTGGCCGTGGCATGCCCGGTTCGGTAATTGGCTGCTCGCCGCCTGGGTGCGGCATCGGTACGCGCTCCCGGTGCGGGATCTGGCGGCCATGCGGGTGATCCGGCGGGCCGAACTGCTCGCACTGGGACCGCTGCATCCGCGCTCGGGATATCCGCTGGCATTGCTGGCCGCCGCGGCTTGCGCCGGGTGGCGGGTCGTCGAACGCGATGTCAGTTATCGGCCGAGAACCCATGGGGTGTCGAAGGTTTCCGGTTCGGTGATCGGAACCATCCGGGCGGTCCGCGATTTCCTGGAGGTCCGATGAACGACCATAAAGAGCACGCGCATCGGACCGACCGGGTGTCCCGCAAGGTGCTGGAGGTGCAATGAGTACCTTGCCGTTCACTCTCCTGGTTGTGGCTAAGGCCCCGGTCGCCGGATTCGCCAAAACCCGGCTGACACCACCACTGTCGCCATCGCAGGCCGCGGAGCTGGCCGCCGCATCACTGCTGGACACCTTGACCGCGGCGGCCGCCAGCGCCGCCGCCCACCTCGTGCTGGCCTGGACCGGGGACCTCGACCGGGCGCAGAGCAGAACTGACATAGCGTTGGCGGCAAAGGATTTCGAAGTAGTCGAGCAGTGCGGGAACGGTTTCGGAGAACGCTTGGCCAACGCACATGCCGCGGCCGCCCGCACCGGACTACCCGTCCTGCAGATCGGAATGGACACTCCGCAGGCGGGACCGGAGTTGCTCACCGAATGCGGTGCGCGCCTGCTGGGGGCTTCCGGCGCGGTGCTCGGTCCGGCGACCGACGGCGGGTGGTGGGCGCTGGGCGTCCACGATCCGCGTGCGGCGCGGGTGCTCGCGGACGTTCCGATGTCCACCGCTCGCACCGGCGATCTGACGCGGGAGTCTTTGCAGCGCAATGGATATCAGGTAGAACCGCTGATCGAACTGGAAGATGTCGACCATTACGACGATATCGCCCGGGTCGCCGGAACATGCGGCGGCGGCCGGTTCGGCGCCGCAGCGGTTCGGTTCGGCGCCGCGGATGTGCCCGCGTCCCGATGAGTACTCCACCGTTCGCATTGCCGGAGGCGATCACGCGCCGGATCTCACCGGCGAGGTCGCCTGCGGTCGCGGCGCGGCTCGGAATCGCCGTGGGTGTCGCGATCACCGTCTGCTTCCTCACCGGCCTGATCAGCCATTGGATTCAGCATCCGCCGGGCTGGTTCTGGTGGCCGGCGCATCCGGTGTGGCTGTATCGCGTGACCCAGGGAACCCATGTGGTGACCGGCGTGCTCACCATCGCGCTCGTGTTGGCGAAATTGTGGTCGGTGTATCCGCGGCTGTTCGCGCGTCCGGTGCTGGGCGGTCCGCTGCGTTGGGCCGAGCGGGCGTCGGTCGCGGTGCTCGTCGGCGCGGTCGGATTCCAGCTGATGACCGGGTTGTTCAATATCGCCCAGTTCTACGCGTGGCACTTTTTCTTCACCTCGACGCACTATGCGATGGCGTATGTCGCGGTCGGAGCCATGTTGGTGCATGTGGCGGTCAAGCTGCCCGTGGTGCGATCCGCCCTGGGCGGGCCTGCGGCTCGATCCGACGGTACTCCTGCCGAATCTCTTTCGCGCCGAACAGTGCTGAGCGCGGCGGCGTTGTCCGCGACGGTCGCGGGGTTGTCGATCGCCGGTCAGTCGATTCCGTGGTTGCGTCCGATATCGGTGCTCGCGCCCCGCAGCGGTACCGGTCCGCAGGGTGTCCCGGTGAATCGCACCGCGGCACAAGCGGATGTGCGGGCCGCCGCGCTCGATCCCGAATATCGGCTCGCTGTCACGGTTTCCGGTCATCGTAAGACTCTGTCCCGTGCCGACCTACGCGCGCTGCCGCAAACGACGGCGGCCGTGCCGATCGCGTGCGTGGAGGGCTGGAGTACCACTGCGCACTGGTCGGGAGTGCGGCTGCGCGATCTACTCGCCGCGGTCGCCGAATACCCGGGTGGCGACGTCGTCTTCCGGTCCCTGGAGAAGAGCGGTCTGTACAGCTCATCCACACTCCCAGCCAACTTCGTCACCGCCGATGAGACGCTGATCGCATTGCGGCTCAACGGCAACGATCTCGATCTGGACCACGGCTATCCGTGCCGTTTGATCGCACCCAACCGCCCAGGAGTCCTGCAAACCAAATGGCTCTCCGAGATCGAGGTCCGAACGTGAAGGCGCTGCGTGTCATATTGCTGGGCGGCGGTGCGCTGGCGGCCGGATACGGAATGATGCTTGTGCTGCAGGTGAATACGGCCGAGCTCCGGTCGATCGCCTGGTGGTTCGGGGGTGTGATCGTCGTGCACGACGGCATCCTCGCCCCGGTGGTAGCAGGGGTGGGTGTGCTCGGACGGGTCGCGCCCGCCCGGGCTCGGATTCCGGTCGCGGTGGGCGCAGCATGCGCCGCTGTCCTCCTGGTGATCGCGCTGCCGGTCTTCCTCCCGCGCGGAGCGTTACCGAATCCGCACAGTGCCAATCCCACTGTGCTGGACCGCGATTACGGTTCGGGCTTGGTGCTGGCACTCCTCGTGATCGCGGTCTGTGTTATCGCG
>JAFMQT010000243.1 GCA_017354515.1 Nocardia sp.
GATTTCGCGGGCACCATCGCGGTCTGCATCGGCGAGAACACCCTGGACCTGGGTAGTCCCGCGGCCGAGGCGATCTGGCTGATCACCTAGCCGGGGCTGTTCCATAGCGGTGTCCGCGCGCCCCTCCGTGGTGACGCAAGCTGCCGCCTCCGGGCCGCGCTCCCACCGCTAGCCCACCAGCGACGCGGCTCGTTCCGCGATCGACGACCCCAGTTCCGCGGTGGTCGCCGTGCCGCCCAGATCCGGGGTGAGCACCTCCCCCTTGCCCAGCACATCGCAGACCGCGCGATCGACGGCTTCCGCGGCCGCGGATTCGCCCAGGTGGTCGAGCATCATCGCACCCGCCAGAATCTGCGCCACCGGATTGGCGATACCCTGGCCCGCGATATCGGGGGCGCTGCCGTGCACCGCCTCGAACATCGACGGCGTCTCGCGGCCGGGGGCGATATTGCCCGAGGGCGCCAGGCCCAGACCACCGGTCACCGCGGCGGCCAGATCGGACAGGATATCGCCGAACAGATTCGAGCCCACGATCACATCGAGCCGATCCGGATGCAGCACGATCTCCGCGGCCAGCGCGTCGACGTGCATCTGCCGGGTCTGCACATCCGGATATTCGGTCGCGATGCGCTCGAAAACGCTGTCCCAGTAGGGCATCGAATGGATGAGGCCGTTGGATTTGGTGGCCGAGCACAGTTTCCGGCCGCGCCGGCCGGCCTGTTCGAAGGCATAACGGATGATGCGTTCACATCCGGTGCGCGTGAATATCGATTCCTGGACCACGAATTCGTCCGGGCGCCCGGGATTGTGCGTTCCGCCGATCTCGGAATACTCCCCCTCGGAATTCTCGCGGACGATGAGGATGTCGAGATCGTCGGCTCCGCGCCCGCGCAATGCCGATTCGGTGCCCGGCAGCAATCGCACCGGGCGCAGGTTGACGTACTGACCGAAGGCCCGGCGCAGCGGAATCAGCAGACCCCACAGCGAGATATGGTCGGGCACACCGGGAAATCCCACCGCGCCGAGCAGAATCGAGTCGAAGACGGCCAGCCGCGCCGGACCGTCGGCGGGCATCATGGCGCCGGTGCGCAGATACTGCTCACAGGACCAGTCGAATTCGGTCCATTCGATATTCGGCAACACCGCGTCGAGCACCTTCACCGCCTCGGCGGTCACATCGACGCCGATACCGTCACCGGGAATCGTGGCTATGCGGTACACGGCGCTCACAATGCCACCCCGATGTATTTGGTCTCCAGGAATTCGTCGATTCCGGTGAATCCGCCCTCGCGCCCGAGCCCGGACTCCTTGACCCCGCCGAACGGTGCCGCGGGATTGGACACCACGCCCTGATTGAGCCCTACCATCCCGGTATCGAGCGCCTCGCACACCCGCAGGCCGCGGCGCAGATTCTCGGTGAACACGTACGACACCAGTCCGTAGGGGGTGTCGTTGGCACGGGAGAGCACCTCGGCTTCGGACTCGAATGTGGTCAATGCCGCCACCGGGCCGAAGATCTCGGTACCGCACATCTCGGCATCGTCGGGTACCTCGGTGAGCACCGTGGGCGGATAGAAGTAGCCGGGCCCGCCGGCCGCCTCGCCGCCGAGCAGCACCTGGGCACCGCGAGCGCGCGCGTCCGCGACCAGTTCGGTGACCTTCTCGACCGCGGCGGCGTCGATCAGCGGGCCGACCGCAACCCCCTCGCCGAGACCGTTGCCCATCCGCAGCGCGGCAAGGGCCTCGGTGAACCGGCGGGTGAATTCGGGTGCGATCGCGCGCTGCAGATAGATTCGGTTCGCGGCCGTACAGGCCTGGCCGATATTGCGCATCTTGGCCGCCAGCGCCCCCTCGACCGCGGCGTCGATATCGGCGTCGTCGAACACGATCAGGGGTGCGTTACCGCCCAACTCCATCGAGGTGCGCATCACCGACCGCGCGCACTGTTCCAGCAGCAGCTTGCCGACCGCGGTCGATCCGGTGAACGACAGTTTCCGCGACCGCGGATCGGCGATCATCGCCGAGATCACCGGTCCCGGATCCGAGGTGGTCACCACATTCACGACCCCGTCGGGAACGCCTGCGGCGGTGAGGATCTCGGCGATGGCCAGGGTGCACAGCGGCGTCTGCTCGGCGGGTTTGACCACGCAGGTGCAGCCCGCGGCGAGCGCCGGGCCGATCTTGCGGGTGGCCATGGCCATCGGGAAGTTCCACGGAGTGATCAGGATGCTGGGGCCGACCGGTTGCCGGGTCACCACGAAACGTGCACCGCCGGCCGGGGCGGGCAGATACCCGCCGTCCAGGCGCACCGCCTCCTCGGCGAACCAGCGGAAGAATTCCGCGGCATAGGCGGCCTCACCGCGCGCCTCGGCCAGTGGTTTGCCCATCTCCCGGGTCGCGATGAGGGCCAGCCGGTCCGCGTCGTCGAGCAGCGCCCGGTGCGCGCGCATCAGGATCTCCGATCGCACGCGTGGTGCGGTGGCCGCCCACTCGCGCTGCGCGTCGGCGGCCGCGGCGAGGGCGGCGCGGCCGTCGTCGACCGAGGCGTCGGAGACGGTGGTCAGCTCCGTCCCGGTGGCCGGTTCTTCAACCGGCATTCGCGCGGTCGTCTCCCGCCATTGCCCGCCGATGAAAAGTCCGGTCGGTACGCTGGAGATCGCGGCGTCCGGATTCGTGCCGTCCGGATTCGTGCCGCCGGAGTTCACAACCGTTAGCGTCATCGCTGTCACCTGCCCACTTGTCAGATCGAATCGGCGGAGTCGTTGCCCGTCACCTCGCCGCCATGTTATACGTATTGTCAACAATCCGACAATGACAGCCGGTGATAGTCATCGGACTGTCGCCTCGCCCCGGGAGTGGATCACATGACCGAACTGTCGCCCGTTCTCCGTCAAGCCACGCCGGTCACCGTCGACCACGGTGAGGGGTGCTATCTGTACGGCACCGACGGCCGGCGCTATCTGGACTTCACCGCCGGTATCGGGGTCACCAGTACCGGCCACTGTCATCCGCGCGTGGTCGAGGCCGCCCGCGAGCAGACCGGCAGCCTCATCCACGGCCAGTACACGACCGTGATGCACCGGCCGATGCTGCGGCTGGTCGAGCGGCTCGCCGATGTGCTTCCGCCGCATCTGGATTCGGTGTTCTTCGCCAATTCCGGCAGCGAGGCGGTCGAGGCGGCGCTGCGGCTGGCCCGGCAGGCCACCCGCCGGCCGAATGTGGTGGTATTCCACGGCGGCTTCCACGGCCGCACCGTCGCCGCCGCGAGCATGACCACCTCCGGAACCCGATTCTCGGCCGGTTTCAGTCCACTGATGAGCGGTGTGCACGTGGCGCCGTTCCCGACCGCGTACCGCTACGGCTGGTCCGAGGAGCAGGCCACCGATTTCGCACTGCGCGAACTGGACTACATCCTGGCGACGCTGACCTCACCCGAGGAGACCGCGGCCTTCATCGTCGAACCGGTCCTCGGCGAGGGCGGCTACATTCCGGGCAACACCAGGTTCTTCCAGGGGCTGCGCGAACGCGCCGACCGGCACGGCATTCTGCTGGTGTTCGACGAGATCCAGACCGGCTTCGGCCGGACTGGAAAGTTCTTCGGCCATCAGCATTTCGATGTGCGGCCCGATGTCATCACCATGGCCAAGGGGCTGGCCAGCGGCTTCCCGCTCTCGGGTATCGCCGCGTCGAAGGATCTGATGGCCAAGGCGTGGCCGGGGTCCCAGGGTGGCACCTACGGCGGTAACGCGGTCGCCTGCGCGGCCGCCGCCGCTACCATCGACGTCATCGAATCCGAGGGTCTGGTCGACAATGCCGCCGCCCGTGGGCACGAACTGCTCGACGGCGCGCGGGCCCGGGCCACCAAGGGGATCGGCGATGTGCGCGGCCTGGGGCTGCTGGTGGGATCGGAATTCACCACCGCGGCAGGCGAACCCGACACCGCCACCGCGTCGGCCGCGCAGCGGCTCGCGGCCGAACACGGTCTGCTGCTGCTGACCTGCGGCGCCCATATGAATGTGGTGCGGATGATTCCGCCGCTGATCGTGTCCGCGGAACAGATCGACGAGGCGCTCGGCATCTGGACGGGTGTGCTCGACGCGCTCTAGGCCGTCTGTGCGCACTCCGGGAACCACAACAGGGAGGTCTCCTTGGCCCGATACATCACCATCACCTTGACCAAGGCCGGCGTCAGCTGCCGGGCGCGTCTGCTCGACGAGTTGGCTCCGGGGACCTGCGCTGCCGTGTGGAACGCGCTGCCGCAGGAGGGCGATGCGTTCCACGCCAAATACGCCCGCAACGAGGTGTACACACTGGTGCCGCGGATCAGCGCGGCACCGCATCGGGAGAATCCCACGGTCACACCGATTCCCGGCGACGTGTGCCTGTTCGACTTCGAACCGTGGGAGATCGGCAATCCCGCCTACGGCTACGAATCGGATTCGGCCGCGCACGACGCCCAGGGCGCCACCGACCTCGCCCTGTTCTACGATCGCAACAACCTGCTGATCAACGGCGATATGGGCTGGGTTCCGGGCAATGTCTTCGCCGCAATCGAATCCGGTCTGCCGGAATTGGCGCGGGCGTGCAACGCGCTGTGGTTGCGCGGCGTCGAAGGTGAGACCCTGTCCTTCACCAGGGCTTCGGACCAGACCGACCGGTAATGTGCGTGGCCCGGACCGAATCGGTCCGGGCCACCGGTCCGCTCGGCTCAGGCCAGCGCCAGTTCGGCGAATCGGGCGACGGCCAGGACGAATTCGTCGGAGTGCCGGGCGCCCACGATCTGCAATCCGACCGGCATACCGGTCGAGGTCACCCCGGCCGGAATGCTGATGGCCGGCTGCTGGGTGAGATTGAACGGGTAGGTGAACGGCGTCCACTGCGGCCACGACTCCATCGAACTGCCCGGCGGCACATCGTATCCGGCCTCGAACGCGGTGATCGGCATGGTCGGGGTGATCAGGACATCGTGTGCGGTATGGAAGGCGCCCATGATGATTCCGACATCGGCCGCCACCGCCCGCGCCCGCAGATACTCCACCGCGCCGAGTTCGGCGCCGCGGTCCCACATCCGGCCCAGGCCAGGATCCACCCGATCGCGGGTTCGGGCGGGGAAATCCGACAGCATGGTGGCCGCACCGGCCGCCCACAGCTGTTCGAAGGCCTCGCGCGGATCGGAGAGCCCCGGATCGGTCTCCACCACACGCAGACCGGCGTCAGCCAGCCGCCGCACGGCGGTCTCGACGATGGCGGCGACCTCCGGATCCACCTGGACGAAACCGAGATTCGCCGAATAGCCGGCCGTCACGCCCAGCACCTCGCGCTGCAACTCACCGCGGAAGGTGGTCACCGGCGGCGCGCCGGCGGCAGGATCGCGCGGATCGGGTAGCGACAGGATATCCATCAGCAGCGCGATGTCCTCGACCGTTCTGGCCATTGGACCGGCATGGGCGAGCGGCCCGAACGGACTCGCCGGATACAGCGGGATCCGGCCGTGGGTGGGCTTGAATCCCACGATCCCGCAGAACGACGCCGGAATGCGCACACTGCCGCCGCCGTCGGTGCCGATCGACACCGGCCCCATCCCCGCGGCGACCGCGACCGCCGACCCGCCGGAGGATCCGCCGGAGGTCTTGGCCGGATCGACCGGGTTGCGGGTGATTCCGGTCAGCGGGCTGTCGGTGGTCGCCTTCCAGGCCAGCTCGGGGGTGGTGGTCTTGCCCAGGAACACCAGTCCGTCCTCGCGCAGCCGGGCTGCGGCGGGACTGTCCATCGGCCAGGGACCATCCGGCGGGATCGAGGTCGAGCCGCGACGGGTGGGCCAGCCCTCGGTGAGGAATACGTCCTTGATCGAGATCGGGACGCCGTCCAGCAGGCCCTGCGCGTGACCGTCGTGCCAGCGGGCCTCGGACTGTTTGGCCTGCATGAGTGCCCGTTCCGCGTCGACCAGGCAGTACGCACCGAGATCCGGATCGCGTTCGGCGATCGCCTCCAGCGCCGCGCGCGTGGCCTCCACCGGCGAGAGCTCGCCGGTGGAATAGGCGGCGGCGAGTTCGGCCGCGGTCATCGCGACGGGATCGGTCGCGGATTCGGGACGGCTCATCGGTGACTCCCTTCAGCCGGGGACGTACCCCAGCTCCTTGTCGACCACATTCCGCAGGGGCCGGCCGGCCTCCCAGCGCTCGAAGTTCTCCGCGAACGCCGCGACCAGCGCCTTGCGCCAGCCGACGAAGTCACCGCTGTTGTGCGGTGTGAGAACGACATTGGGCATCTCCCACAGCGGATGCCCCGTCGGCAGCGGTTCGGGGTCGACGACATCGAGCGCCGCGCCGGCCAGCGCGCCCCCGCGCAGGGCGGCCACCAGATCGTCGGTAACCACCGCTTCGCCGCGCCCGACATTGACGAACCGGGCATGCGGTTTCATCGCCGCGAACGCCTCCGCGTCGAACATGTAGCGGGTCTCGTCGGTCAGTGGCGTCACACAGATCACATAGTCGGCGCCGGGTAGTTCCGCGTGCAGATCGGTTGCCACACTGCCGAAGTCGGGATCATCGCTGCGCGGACTGCGCCCCAGGCCGCGTACGTCCATTCCGGCCGCCCGCAGCAGCCGGGCGATGGCCCGGCCGATCGAACCCGTTCCGACCACCAGGGCCGCGGCGCCGGCGATGCGCTCGGATTCGCGATGGCGCCACTGCTGCCGCTGCTGTAGTCGCAGCGATCCCGGCAGGTCCTTGGCGAAGCTGAGGATCTGGGCCAGAACGTATTCCGCGATCGGCTGATCGAATACGCCGCGGGTGTTGGTCACCACGACGCCGCTGTCGATCAGGCTGTCGAACAGGACCGCGTCCACGCCCGTGGCGGCCACATGTACCCAGCGCAGGCGGTCGGCGCGATGCCAGGCCGCCTCGATCGCGGTGGATTGGAAGTCGTAGACGAACAGTACGTCCGCGCCCGGCAACGCGCCTGCCAGCCCGGCCCCGTCGACCTGCCGGACGGTGGCCCGCTCCGACACCGGACGCAGAGCTTCCGCG
>JAFMQT010000592.1 GCA_017354515.1 Nocardia sp.
GGCGATGAAAACGGCGGTGACCGAAAGTAATCCGAGCGTCATGGCGCAGATCAGTTTGGTGACGACATACGCGGCCGGACTCAATGGCGTGAGCCGCAGCTGGCGGACCCAGCCGGCCACGCGTTCCACCGCTACGGTCGCACCGCCGCTGGTGGTCGCGAGCATCGCACCGTAGACGGCCATCGACACCATCACGTAGGTGGTGATGTTGGTCGACCCGTAAGCCGCTGTGCGCGCACCGGATTGGGATCCGAAGATGGTGAAGAACACGACCGGCATCAGTACCGCGAACAGGACCGCGCGGCGGTTACGCAGCATCCGGCGCAGTTCCAGACCGAGGAATCGGGGGCTGAAACCGCCCAGGCTCGGACGTGGGCCGGCGGGGGCGATCAGGGTGGTCATCTCAGTGGTCTCCTGTCAGGGCGAGGAAGGCGTCCTCGAGGTTGTGGCCGCTGACCTCCAGGTCGACGGCGGGGGTCGCGGTGAGCAGGTATCGTGCCACCGCATCGGAGTCGTTGCCGTGCACCAGAATTCGATCGCCGCGCTGTTCCACCCGGTCCACCCCCGCGATCGCCGACAGCCGGACCTGGTCGGCGCCCGGCAGCGTCGCCGAGACCGTGCGGCCGGCGGCGAGATTCTTCACCTCGGCGGCGCTACCGTCAGCGACCACGCGACCCTCGCGGATCAGCACGATCCGGTCGGCGTACGCGTCGGCCTCGTCGAGATAGTGGGTGGCGAACAGGATCGTGCGGCCGTGCCGGGCGTCGGCGCGCAGGGCGTCCCAGAACCTCCGCCGGCCCTCGACATCCATTCCGGTGGTGGGTTCGTCGAGGACCAGCAGGTCCGGATCGGGCAACAGGGCCAGTGCGAACCGCAGTCGCTGCTGCTCCCCGCCGGAGCATTTGCCGACGGGCCGATCGGCGATCGCGTCGATTCCGGCCCGCACCAGCACTTCACGGACCGGGCGCGGCCGGCTGTGCAGCGCCGCGACCATGCGGACGGTGTCGGCGACGCTCACCTCCGGCAGCAGGCCACCGGACTGCAGGACCGCCGAAACCCGCCCCGCCGCGATGGCGTCGCCGGGCGAGCCGCCGAGGATCCGGACATCGCCGGCATCGGGCCGCTGCAGGGCGAGCACCATATCGATGGTGGTGGATTTGCCGGCGCCGTTGGGGCCCAGGAAGGCGACCACCTCACCGGCGGTGACGGTCAGATCGAGACCGTCGATGGCGCGTACCGGTCCGGTGACGCCGCGGAAGGTCTTGCTGAGCCCCCGAAGCTCGATCACCGGCGCGGCGGCGAGCTTCCCCACCGGACCGAATGTCTGTGCTGAAGTCATGGCTCCACTGTGCGATGGAACCCGGTCGCGGCCCTGGTCCGAGCGTCACGATCCGGCCATGACAATTGTCATGGCCCGCGGGTGCACAACGTTCAGGGGTTCAGGTGCTTCAGGGGGTCAGCACGATCTTGCCGCGGGTGTGACCGCGTTCGAGTTCGGCGAAGGCCGCGCGCACCTCGCTCAGCGGGTAGGTGGCGGCGATCGGGACGCTCAATCGGCCCGCGGCCACCAGATCGGCCAGCTCGGCCAGCACATCGATGGTGTTCGCGGCGGCATTGCCGTCGGTTTTGACCCCGTGCTCGGCGGCGGCCGCGAAATCGATGATGGTGTCGATGCGATCGGCCCGCACGCCGAGGCTCAGCGCCAGCTCGACATAGCCGTTGCCGTGGGTGTCGATGAACGCGTCGACACCGCCGGGTGCGAGTGCGCGGATGCGGTCCGCGAGTCCGTCACCGTATTCCACCGCGGTGACGCCCAATTCGCGCAGATACTCCTGATTCGACGGTCCGGCGATACCGATCACCGTCACCCCGCGGTGCCGAAGCAGTTGCACCACGATCAGACCGACACCACCGGCGGCGCCGGACACCGCGATCGTCTCGCCGGCCTCCGGGCCGACCGATCGCACCGCGGCGAATGCCGTTGTCCCCGCGACGAACAGCGATCCGGCGACCTCCCAGGACACCGCCTC
Source organism: Nocardia sp. (assembly GCA_017354515.1). Classification (GTDB taxonomy): domain Bacteria; phylum Actinomycetota; class Actinomycetes; order Mycobacteriales; family Mycobacteriaceae; genus Nocardia. The sequence goes on from JAFMQT010000592.1 coordinate 2,031, forward strand.
GGGTTTGCGGGCGACCTGCTCGGCCGGCACCACCACCCGGGTGGCGTGGCTGGAGCGCTCCTCACTGAATCCGAGCACCTCGTCGCCGACGGCGAGCCCGCTCACTCCGGCGCCCAGCTCGGCGATCCGGCCCGCGAAGTCCGAGCCCTGCCCGGACGGAAAGGTCGCCGGCCAGCGCTCGTGCAGGGCACCGGCGCGGATCTTCGACTCGCCCGGATTGATCCCCGCGGCAACCACATCGACGGCCACCTGTCCGGCGCCCGGCCGCGGATCGGGGACCTCCCGCACATCCAGCACATCGAGTTCGCCGTAGTGATCGAATTGGACCGCCTGCGCCATGACCAGTGCCTCTCGTTCGCCGATTCCGGATTCCGATGGTTGGTGGACCGCTGTGTGTGAGCACAACAGCCTGCGCGCCCACGATATTTCCGGCGGGTGGCCGCCGTTACGAGCCGAGCAGGCGCTGGGCCAGATATCCCTCGACCTGATCGAGCGCGATCCGCTCCTGCGACATCGAATCCCGCTCGCGCACCGTGACCGCGTGATCATCGAGGGTGTCGAAGTCGACGGTGATGCAG
>JAFMQT010000593.1 GCA_017354515.1 Nocardia sp.
CCCCCTCCGCGGGTATTCGGTCGGCGCCCAGCGCTATCGGCGAACGATCAGCACCGGGCAGTCGGAAGCCTGCAGCAGGGACTGCCCCGTCGAGCCGAGCAGCATGCCGGTGAAACCGCCCCGGCCGCGACTGCCGATCACCACCAGTTGCGTGCGTTCGGATTCCGCGGCCAGCGCCCGGGCCGGATTGTCGGCCCAGACCACCGGTCGCACCGTGACATCCGGGAATTCCTCGCGGTAGCCGGCCAGGCTCTCCGACAGCGCCGCGCGCTCGGTTTCGCGGAGCGCGTCCCAGCCGGCGATGGCCACCTCGGGCAGGGTCATATCGATCCAGGTGTGCAGGGCGATCAGCGCGACCTTGCGGCGCGAGGCCTCCTCGAAGGCCACTCGGATCGCGGGCACACTGTTCTCCGAACCGTCCACACCGACCACCACCGGCTTGGCAGCGGTCGCGATATCGGTCGCGGAGTTGCCCGGAATCACCGCCACCGGGCAGTTTGCGCGCTGGACCACCGCCGAACTCACCGACCCCAGCACCGCCCGCCGCACCGCGCCGCGGCCGCGGCTGCCCACCACCACCCGGTGGGCGCCCTCCGAGCGGGCGATCAGCGTCGGGATGATCGGATCGGTGACCATTTCGGCCTGGATCTCCAGCGAGGCGTCGACCAGTTCGGCCAGCCGGCGGGCCTCCTTGACGGTGCGCTCACCGTCCTCGCGCACCCAGTCCCAGGATCCGGCCCATATCTCGGCGCCGAAGCTGGCCGGCATGGTGGCCGAGGTGATGATGTGCAGCGGCCGGCGGTACAACTTGGCGGCCACCGCGGCCCACACCACCGCCTGATATGAGATCTCCGAGCCGTCGGCGCCGACCACGACGGGCCCGGACTCTGTTCGAACGTCGGCTGATTCGGTCATGGTGACTCCACTTCGTAGCGGCCGGCCCGGTCGCTGGTGCGATCAGCCGGCGGAGGCGGGCGCACTTCGAGTACAGCAATGACAGCGAATTCCGAGCATACCGGTGCTCACCGTCGCCGTCCCGTGCGACTCTCGGTGCCCTCTCGCACCCACACGCCGGCCCGCACAGTGGAGCGCTCAGGTGGTAGCGGCCTCACGTGGTGGCGGGCAGCGCCTCGAAGCCGCGCACGGTCGAGGTCGCCGACAGCACCGCCCCCGACATATCCACCTCCCACTCCGGGAACCGCTTCAAGATCTCCTCCAGGGCGATCCGGCCTTCCAGCCGGGCCAGTGCCGCACCCAGGCAGTAGTGGGTTCCGACCGCGAACGCCAGATGCGGCTTCGGGGTGCGAGTGATGTCGAAAAGCTCTGCGTCGGGGCCGAATTGGCGGTGATCGCGGTTGGCGGCCCCGATCAGGAACAGGATCGCCGACCCCTCGGGTACGGTCTGACCGTAGTATTCGACATCGCGCGCGACATAGCGGCAGATATGTGGTGCGGGGCCTTCGAAGCGCAGCAGTTCCTCGATGGCCGCCGGAATCATATCCGGGTTATCGACCAGCATGCGCCGTTGATCGGGGTGGTCGGCCAGCACCTTCCCGGCCCAGCCGATCAGCCGGGTGGTGGTTTCGTTACCCGCCCCGGCGACCACGTTGACGTACATGAGCAGTTCGGCGCGACTGAGTTTGCGCTCGACCCCGTTCTCATCGAGGAATTCGACATTGAGCAGTTCGGTCATGATGTCGTCGGAGGGGTGCTCGACCCGCCAATCGATGTACGGCCCGAAGATCTCGCCGGTCACCATCCCCTCGGTCGCGGCCTTCATCGGCTTGCCGTCCTCGATCGCCAGCTGCTCGTTGGCGAAATCGCGGATCGCTTCCTGATCCTCTTCGGGAATGCCCAGCAGCAGACCGATGGTTCGCCCCGGCATCTGCGCGCCGATATCGGCGATGAAGTCGATCTTGCCGGTACCCACCAGCGGATCCAGACTCTCGGCGCAGAAGGAGCGGATCTTGGATTCGAGCGCGTGAATCTTGCGCGGGGTGAACATGCGCGAGAGCAGTTTGCGGTGCACCGTATGAACCGGCGGATCCTCCATGATCAGGGTTCCGGGCGGGATCTCGATCTTCGCCTTCTGCAATTCGACGACCGTGCCCCGGCCGGAGATGAAGGTCTCGTGGTCGATCAACCCGGCGTCGCAATCGGCGTATCGGGACAGGGTGTAGAAATCGTGCTCGGGGTTATAGTCGAGCGGACGCTCCTCACGGAGCCACCGCAACTTCGGATACGGATCCCTATTGAACTCGACGCCGTACGGATCGTAATGGACATCGGTTGTTGCACTGCTCATTACGCCTCCGAGCGTCGAGAAGATTGTTCTCCGTAAATGGTAATGGCAATCCCGGCGGTCACATGCGAATACGGCGATATCCTCGCCATGCCTTTAAGCCGCAGGTAGAGTACAGTTCTCGATACGTGGAAATGTAGTTCTCGCCGAGCTGTAGGCCCCGGCCTGAGGAACGGAGCGACACAGTGACGCCTGGTATCAAACGAACGCCCGGTACCGACCACTCCCCACCGGAGACCTCCGATCACGACCTGCTGCTGGCCGCGGAGGCGGCCGAGGCCGAGGCGGAGGCCGCCACCGCG
>JAFMQT010000594.1 GCA_017354515.1 Nocardia sp.
ATCGCGCTGTCGGCGGGCCCGGCCGGTTGCCCCGGTGCGGTGAGCGCCGTCCGCAGCCGCTGCTCGATCAAATCCAGGCTCTCGCAGGTGTCCGCTGCCGCGGTGTCGGCGGTCGCGGTGTCGGCGGTCGCGGTGTTATCGACGATGTCGTCGACGGTGCGGGCGAACGCGTAGAGGGCGTGGACCGCGGTCCGGCGCGGTGGTGACAGCAGCCGGGCGGCCAGATAGTAGGTGCGGCCGTGGTGGGCGGCGATGGTTCGGCAGTACTCGTACGCGTCGGCGAGTGTGGGCTCACCGCTCACGTTTTGGATCGGGCGGTATCGCCGCGCAACCGCAGCGGATCCACCCGGCGCAGCGACAGCGCCGCCACCACCGCGACGAAGGTGGCCAGTGACACGTGCCAGATGTTGTACAGCCCGATCGAACCGCCGGGTTGGAAGACGAGCATCAACCAGGTACACAACCCGACCAGCAGCATCAGGGCCGGAGTGGACATCGCGAAGCCGGCGGCCAGTGCCAGCGGCCACGAGTAGTACCAGGGCAGCGCGGCGGGGGACAGGATCACGATCGCGACGAAGGCGATCAGAACGCCGGCCACCGCCTCGCGTTCGGTGTTCTTGTACCGCCACCAGGTCCACACCAGGGTCGCGACCAGCGCCACCGCGCACAATCCGCGCGTCCACACCAGCACCGACCCCAGGTGCAACGGGGTCACCCAGGTGACCATATGCGCGAGTACCGTCGGCAGCGATAGCCAGTTGATGATCTTCTTCGATCCGGACAGCGCGGTCAGCCAGCCGATCCCGACCCCCGCCAGCGCCGAGGCGGCGACGAAGACCACCGCGAAGACCGAGACGCCGAGCCCGCCGATCTTGACGAACATGCGTACCGGATGCGGTAGCGGGCCCTCGTTGTCGGCCGCACGTCGTTCCCGTTCGTGAATCATCCAGATCCACACCAGGAACGGCAGTGCCACACCGGCGGTCGCCTTGATCGCGACGCCGATCGCTACCACCACGATTCCGGCGACATGGTGACGTTCGAGGACCAATGCGATACCGGCCGCCATCAGACCGACCATCAGCATCTCGTTGTGCACGCCGCCGATCAGGTGGATCAATACCAGCGGGTTGAGCACGGCCAGCCACAGCGCGACCGTGGGCTTACCGCCGAGATGTTTGGTCATATATGGCACGGCCCACATCATCAGCGCCAGACCGGGCAGCATGACCAGGCGCATCAAGATCGTGCCGGCCACCACATTGTCGCCGGTGAGGGTGGTGATGGCCTGACCCATCAGCAGGAAGATCGGGCCGTAGGGGGCGGTGGTGGTGGTCCATACCGGGCTCACATTGTCCAGCAGCACACCGGGATTGACCACGGGGCCGACTTTGTACGGGTCGAATCCGTCGCGCAGCAGCGCGCCCTGGGCCAGATACGAATACACGTCTTGACTGAACATCGGGACCGCGACCAGCAGCGGCAGGATCCAGATGCCCACGATCACCCGCAACTCGTTCACGGTGACGGTGCTCGCGCCCTGATCCGGATCGGTGCCGATCGTGATGCGCCCGAGCCGGACCCACGCGATGATCATCGACAGCACACCCAGCCACACCACGATGGTGGCGAGCGTGTAGCCATGGCCGAAGCGCAGCCAGGACAGATGCGCCGACTCGATCAGGGGGTCGTTGCGGCGGACGGCGCCGGCGCCCAGTCCACCGAAGGTGATCATGACCGCACCCCAGAAACCGAGCAGGGCGGCATGTCCCTCGGGACTGCGGAAGAAGTCGCCCGCCCACCGCACCCACCACTGTGTCGTGCCCGCTACCTGCGGTGCGGGGGTGACAGCCGGGATCGGCGCGGGGGCCGAGGTGATCTCGGCGACGACGGTTTCGGGGGTCGGCATGGTGTGTCTTCCCCCCGGATGTCGGTGCGGTCGAGGCCGCGAGCGGTATGTGGTCGCGGCCAGTTTAATAGCTTGTCGGCAAACCTAGCGCGCCGGTGGTCTCGGTCACAGCTCGGGCGGGCCGAATCGGGCCGGTAATCCGTTCGGCGGCGAGCTTTCCCGACAGCAGGGTGGTGGGCACGCCGACGCCCGGCGTGGTGCCGCATCCGGCGAGTACGACATTGGCGGGAGTGTGGGCCAGATTGCGGGTGCGGAAGGGGCCGGTCTGCCGGAACAGATGCGCCGCCGAGAACGGGGTTCCGGCGATCATTCCGCGATCGGACCAGGTCCGGGGCGTGTCGAGGTGGTCGGCGGTGAAATGTTCGGCGATGCCGTGATAGCCGCGCTGCTCCAGCACGGCCAGGATCTCACGCAGGTACGCGGGCCCGATCCGCGGCCAGTCCAGCGGTGCCGCGTCGAGATTCGGGCACGGCGCCAGCACCGACAGTGGTTCGAATCGGCCGGTGCCGCGGGTGACGAATTGCCCCGGATCGGTGAGCGCCGGGCGGGTCAGTAAAAGTGACGGATCACTCATCAGCCGCCCGCGGCCACGGCGGGCGGCGATCTCGGCGAAGGTGTGCTCCCAGGACTGCCCGAAATCGATGGTGTGGTGGGCCTGTAGCGGCCAGCGCGCGGCGATCTCGGCGGGTATGGT
>JAFMQT010000595.1 GCA_017354515.1 Nocardia sp.
AGTTCACCGCGCAGGTCACCCGCGGTGACGCCGAGGCGCTGTATCTGACCGAGGGGGAGACCGTCTACGCCCGCGCCACCCGGATTCCGGAGTTGACCGCGGCCTGAGCCGTAGCCGAGCCGATATGCGGTAGCCACACACTTGCCCCGGTCCGGCGCGGTGAACGGACGTGGCCGGCGGCAAATGGGTACCGCGCGGTCCGTGTCGCGGATATTTATCGACACGGTCATGGTGACGGCCGCGTTATCGCAGGTGGTACGGGTTACGGGCGAATTTGATGTTACCACCGGTAACCGAGGCGGTTGTGCGGACAACCCGATGTCCGGTACTTGGCATGTGTCGGGTGTAATGATTGCCTGAGTCGCTGGACGGGTACTGTAATGCGAGTTTTCGCGGCCGCCCCGTGCCGGTTGACGCTCTTCTTTTCACAACAGCAGTTCACGTTCACAACAGCAGTTCACGCAAGTGCGTTCGGATAGCAAGTGACGCTCGTTTGATCGAGGGGAATTGTGATGACGGTTGGGCTCGGAGTAAGTATCGGCACGGTCAATACGGTGTGCGCCGTCGATACTCCGGAGTGCGGCAAGCCGGCGCGGGGACGCAGACGTGGTGCCGCGGGTGAGAATTCCGGTCGCGGTAAGCGAAACTCCAGTCCGAGGCAACAACAGCCTCAGCAGCGTTCGACTCCCGGAACCTGGCGCACCACACTGACTTTCGACAGTGCTGGTGGCGCCCGGGTGGGCCGGATTCCGAAACACGGCCGGGCGGTCACCGACTTCGCCGACCTGACCGAATCCGCTCGATCGGCTCGGGTCGGGCAGCGCTGTCTCGCACCCGCCGATCTGGTGGCGACGGTGGCGCGGACCGTGGTCGCCGACGTCTCCGCGCACCGGGTGGCCGCCGACCCCGACGATCGCCGATCCGCTGTGGTGGTCACCCACCCGGTGACTTATCCCTCGGCCCGGGTGCGGGAATTGCGCGCGGCACTGGACGAAACGGGGCTCTCGCACGCGGCGCTGATCGCCGAACCGGTCGCGGCCGCGGCCTGGCTGTCGCATACCCACGGGCCGCTGCTGCCCGGTTTGGCGCTGGTCTACGATCTGGGCGGCTCCGGTCTGACGGTTACCCTGGTGCGGATCGGGCAGATCAGCCAGGCCCGCCCGATAATCGGAGAACCGTTGCGCTCCAACGAATTCGGCGGCAGAGCCTTCGGTGCGAACCTGGTCGGCCGCGGCGAATTGCGGTCCGGTGAATCCGGTTCCGACGCGATGATCACCGGAATGCGCACCGCGCACGTCCGCAAATCCCTCGAGGTGGTGTACGCGTGCCTGCGCCGAGCCGCGGTCACCATGGCCGATATCGACTGCGTGCTCGTGGTCGGCGGAGCCGCCAGGCCGCCGGAGGTGGCCGAGGTCATCGAGCGGACACTGTCGCGGCCGGTGGTCGTCGCCGCCGATCCCGAGCGCACCATCGCCGAGGGGGCGGCCATCCTCGCGCGGTACGCCGCGGAGGGCTCCACGCGCACCGACGCACCCCAGACCGCGGCGAAGTCGGCACGGTACCTATCCACGGCGTCGCGGCCGGGCGACAAGCTCTCTCGTAAGGCGGCGAAGGCAGCGCGCGCGGCGGCCCGGGCGGCGGAGGAGTCGCCGCGGCATGCCGCCACATCGACCCGGCAGGCCGCCAAACAGGAGAAGCGGACCGCGAAACAGGAGCGTCGCGCCGTCAAGGACCAGCGGCGCGCGGCGAAATTGGCGCGGCGTACGGGCCGCTGGGACCGCCGCGGGCCATCGACGTCGGCGGCCGAGCCGGCCCAGGTGCGGGAGACCACGTCCCCCGAAGCCGCACCCGCACAGGCCACGCCGCCCGAGGCTGTGTCCGCCGAGGCTCTGTCCGCCGAGGCCGTGTCCGCCGAGGCTCTGTCCGCCGAGGCTCTGTCCGCCGAGGCCGTGTCCGCTGAGGCTGTGCCCGCCGACACTGCGTCTCCCGAGACCGCGTTTGCCGCGACCACGTCCGCCACAGCAGCGTCGGCGCGGACCGCGTCGACCCACACCGCATCCGCCGAGACGCCACCGGCGGAGCCCCTGAGCGCGACCGCCGCAGCCCCGGAATCCGAGGCCGCTGCGACGTCGGCCGGGGTGGAGACGGCGGCCGGCGCGCCACCGGAGCCGGATCCGGACACTGCCGAGCCTCTCGTCGCGGCGTCGGCCGATGAATCCGCTGGTGGCGAGTCGGCGCCGGATTCCACGACCCCGTCGAGTCCCGGTGCTCCGTTCAGGCCGCGAATCGGAATGGCGCCGCAACATCCCCGGACATCGTTGCCGGAGGTGCCGATCGAGCCTGACGCGCATATCGCGGCCCGGACTTCGGCGGTATCGGCGTCGACCGTACTGCTCGATCCCATCGGGCACAGCGAACCGTTCGCGGTGCTCGAATCGGCCGCTTTCCTGGGATCCCTGGAAGGGCTGGGATCGCTGCAGGACGGCCGGCGTGCATCGGTCTCGCTGGAGAGCGGACAGCGTGCCGCCGTCGCCGTGGCCGAACGGGCGGCGGTGCCGTTGGATTCGATGCCCGAGGCCAGCGCATCGGTTACGGCG
>JAFMQT010000596.1 GCA_017354515.1 Nocardia sp.
CGCCCGTGACGACGCGATCGCGGTGATCACGTTGAACCGCCCCGAAACCCGCAACTGTCTGGACAAGGATGTCCGGGCCGGGCTCGCCGACGCCTGGGACCGGTTCGAACGCGATCCGGCACTGAAGATCGCGATCCTGACCGGTTCCGGGGACAAGGCGTTCTGCGCCGGCGGAGATCTGAAGGAGATGGTGGCGACCGGTATGCGGGTGCCGCCCCGCGATATGTACGCGCTGCCCTATGACACCGTCGAGTTGTCCAAGCCGACCATCGCGGCGGTCAACGGCGTCGCCTTCGCCGGCGGGTGGATGATCGCGCAGTACTGCGATCTGTGCGTGGCCGCCACCACCGCGAGGTTCGCGGTCACCGAGGTGAAGGTGGGCCGCAGTTCGCCCTGGGCCGCGCCACTGATCCACATGATCCCGCAGCGGATCATGATGGAGCTGTTACTGACCGGCAAACCCATCGATGCCCAGCGCGCCTACGAGATCGGTCTGGTGAACCGGCTGGCCGAACCCGAGGCGCTGCTCGATACCGCCGTGGAATTGGCCGGGGAGATCCTCGCAGGTGCGCCGCTGTCGGTTCGCGCGGCCCGGGAGACGGTGATGCTCGCCACCGAGATGGGACGTTCGGCGGCCCTGCAGGCGGCTCGCGCGGCCAGTGAGTGGTGCTATAACAGCGAGGATGCCCAGGAGGGGCCGGCTGCCTTCTCGGCTCGTCGGCCACCGGTATGGAAGGGGCGCTGACGGCGCGGCCCAAGCGGTTTCGGCCGCTGGTCACAGCCGCCGTCCGCCGGTTTTGCACGGCCTGCCGGTGGCGTGTATTCGCTCGGCGATAGCCATTTCCCGATGATGTGATCTGAGTCAAAAGTCGGCACAAATGCGACCCTTGTCACACAGCTGTGATCGACCTACTGTGTGTTCAGTAGGTTGCTTCGACCTGAGGAGTTCGGTGGCCGGTCAACGACGACAAGCCAATGTTCGGGCCTATGACACGCTGCTCGCCAAGGGAGAGGAGCGCAAGCTTCGCATTCTCTCGGTGGCCCAGCGCATGCTCGCCCGCAACGGCTGGCGTTCGACCACACTCGCGCAGATAGCTCGCGAGGCCGGCGTCACCCCGGCCGGGCTGCTGCATCATTTCGAATCCAAAGATCAACTGCTGCAGGCGGTTCTGGAACTTCGCGACACCGATGACGAACTGCACGCCGATTTCCAGGGGGATCTGGCGGAGCAGATCGCCCTGGTAGCGGATCGGTACCATCGCTCACCCGATCTGATCGGCACCTACGCGGTCCTGTTGATCGAGAATCTCGAACCCGACGCACCGCTGCACGATCGGGTTCTGGGCCGCTATCACGCGGCGACCGACCAGGTCGCCGAACGGATCCGGTGCGGTCAGCGCCACGGGCGCTATCGCGCCGATATAGACCCCGCCTTGAAGGCTGTGGAAGTTATCGCTTTTCTCAATGGAATGGAAACGTCATGGCTACTCGATCCCTCGATACCACTGACCAAGGTGTTTCAGGAGTACGCACGGTCGCTCGACCGCGAACTGACGCGCGACGTCGCCCGTTGAGGTACCGGCTGGGAGTTGTCGCGCCGACCGTGGCCGAGGTGGTCGGCTGTGCCGGTGGCTGGCTCTTCGACCGCGGTATGGCGGGCTGGCAGGTCACCGTCATCGTCGGCGATCACACCGGAGCGCGTGCCCTGCAGATCCTCGGCGCCGATGTACTCGACCTGGAGGAGGCGCTGGCGGCGACTACGCGCCGTCCCGACCTGGACGCCGTCGCCATCACCGGCGAGGTGTTCGAATCCGACCAGCGCATCCGCTGCGGCGTGCTCGAGGTCCTGGAGCTGGGCGACTCGGAGCTTTCGGTGCTGGGCGAGCGCTGTCCGAGTGAACTCGCACGGCACGTCGACATCATGCAGCACCGCCTCAGCTTCGCCGCGCAGGCGTTCAAATCGCAGGCGCTGGCCGCCCTGGGTGGCTCGCGAACCCCCGTGGGTGCACTGGAGACCTTCCACACCGGAGCTCCGGTGTGGGCGCCCCCGGTGGATCTGGTCCCCGTAGCGGGGTGATTCGGCGGCCCGGCGTAATTGCCGGTCGACCGCGCGGGTCCTGACGACCCGAGACGACCGGAAGTGTCGTCATACGATATCTCGACAGGTTCCGTTGCACCGCAGCGGGATTCGGTGTTGGCCTGGGATTGGGTGTTGCCCGGGGATCCAGCGTCACCCGGGGATTCGGTGTTGCCCGGGGACTCAGTGTTGCCCGGCGCCGTCCATCACGATGACGACCTTACCGATCGCGCGACCGTCGGCAACCGTGCGCAACGCCGCGGCGGCGTCGGCGAGGGGGAAGCGCGCGCCGATGTGCGGGCGCAGGGTTCCGTCGGCGACCAGGGCTCGCAATTCGGCCTCGCCCCGTTCGAATTCGTCCCGTTCGAGGTCCTGGAATTGGAAGCCGTGGATCTGAACTCCCTTGACCAGCACCAGATTCAGCGGGATGCGGGGGACCGTACCGGAGGCGTAACCGATCGTGACGAACCGGCCGCCGCGGCGCAATGACCGCAGGGCCGGCTCGCTGAGATCGCCGCC
>JAFMQT010000244.1 GCA_017354515.1 Nocardia sp.
CAGCGCGATATTGCGGGCGCGGCCGGTCTTGTAGGCGAGTGCGGCCGGCAGTTTCGCCTTCTTCATCGCGACCGCGACCGGATCCTCGGAGGGCAGCGGAGCGATGTAGGTGGGTGAGCGTTGCAGCATGGTGACGTGCGCGGCGTCCTCGCTCATCGCCGGAACGAGGGTGATGGCGGTCGCGCCGCTGCCGATCACCACCACACGCTTGCCGCGGTAGTCCAGATCCTGCGGCCAGTGCTGCGGGTGCACGATGGTTCCGCCGAAGTCCTGCTCGCCGGGGAATGAGGGCCGGAAGCCCTTGTCGTAGTCGTAGTAGCCGGTGCAGGCGACGACGAAGTCGGCCGTGTAGATCTCGGGCTCACCGGTCTGTTCGTCGACGGCCCGCACGGTCCACAGTTCGCGCTCACTGGACCAGTCGGCGCTCACGGCCCGGCGGCCGAACCGGATGTGGCGGGTTACGCCGTAGTCCTCGGCGGTGTCGGCAACGTATTGGCGGATGCTGGGGCCGTCGGCGAGGACTTTGGTGCCGACCCACGGCCGGAAGCCGTAGCCGAAGGTGAGCATGTCCGAATCCGAGCGGATCCCCGGATAGCGGAACAGGTCCCAGGTGCCGCCGATCGCGGTGCGCCGTTCCAGGATCGCGTAGCTGCGCCCGGTCTTCTCTTTGCTCAGGTGGCAGGCCATCCCGATTCCGGACAGGCCCGCGCCGATGATCAAAACGTCGACATGCCGCGTCATTGAGGTATCCGTTTCGTCCTATATCGTTGCCGGACCTCGCCGTCCGGCAGTCCAATTTTACCCGTTAATTACAGTTACGTCTAGGTGGCCGAACGGGCGCACGCCCAGGCACCTCAGCCGGCGAACACCACCCTTCTCCTCCGCCCTCGGCAAATCTCTGGCATCCTTGCAAATCGGCTCCCGACACGACATCAGGATAGGCTGGCCGGACGCGGCACCCGGTGGTGTCCGCGATTCGTGTCCGGGGACTTCGAGGGACCGACAGTGAGGAATCGACGAACGTGCGCACGCTCGACACCAACTACAGCACCCGCAACGGCGGCTTCCGCGACGTAGTCGTCACCGCGATGGACATCACCACCTCCATCGGCACCGACACCGAAAGCACCTGGCAGGCCCTGCTTTCCGGAACCAGCGGGATCAAGACCCTCACCGACGAGGAGATCACCCAGCACAATCTGCCCAACGCCATCGGCGGCACCTTGATCCACGACCCGACCGAGGATCTCGAGCGGGTCCGCAAACGCCGCATGTGCTACGTGCAGCAGATGTCGTACGCGATGGGCAAACGCCTCTGGGCCGGCGCCGGCAGCCCCGACGTCGACAAGGACCGCCTCGGGGTGTGCATCGGCACCGGACTCGGCGGCGCCGACACCATCGTCGACGCCAACGACGCCATGCGCGCCGGCGGCTACCGCAAGGTCTCCCCGTTCGCGGTGCCGATGAGCATGCCCAACGGCGTCTCCGGCGTGGTCGGCCTGGAACTGGGCGCCCGCGCCGGCCTGGTCACCCCGGTCTCTGCCTGCGCCTCCGGTAACGAGGCCCTGGTGCACGCGTGGCGTTCACTGGTCCTGGGCGAGGCCGACATCGTCGTCGCCGGCGGCGTGGAGGGCCACATCAACCCGATGGCGATCGCCGGATTCTCCATGGCCCGCGCATTGAGCTCGCGCGTGGACGAACCCGAACGCGCCTCCCGCCCGTTCGAACGCGACCGCGACGGCTTCGTGTTCGGTGAAGCCGCGGCGCTGCTGCTGCTCGAAACCGAGGAACACGCTCTGGCGCGCGGAGCCACACCGCTGGCGCGCCTGCTGGGCGCGGGCCTGACCGCCGACGGCTACCACATGGTCGCGCCCGACCCGGAAGGTCTGGGCTGTGCGCGCGCCATGCGCCGGGCCATCGAAACCGCCGGCGTCGACGCCGCCGAAATCGACCATGTCAACGCCCACGCCACCGGCACCTCGATCGGCGATCTCGCCGAAGCCAAGGGCATCGCCGCGGCCATCGGCACCCACCCGGCGGTGTACGCGCCCAAATCCGCGCTCGGGCATTCGGTGGGCGCGGTCGGCGCGCTCGAGGCCGCCCTCTCCGTGCTGACCCTGCGCGACCAGGTCATACCCCCCACCCTGAACCTGGACAATCAGGACCCGGAGATCGATCTGGACATCGTGCACGACAAGCCCCGGCACACCGAGGTGAACTACGCGATGAACAACTCCTTCGGCTTCGGCGGCCACAACGCGGCGGTACTGTTCGCCAAGTACTGACCGTGGGCGCCCGATCATCGACATCGATTCACAGGGACTTGCCAGCATCCGGACAGGGCGCTCACGGACTCGGCTGAAACACTGCCCGCCGTGACAGTGACGACCGCCGACACCGCCGTGCCCGTATCGTCCGGATCGGCACCGCCACCGGATACCGGCCTGCCCGCCCCGCGCCGGACCGAACGCGTCGCGCTGGCGCTGCTGCTCATCGGGACCGCGGCCGCCTACCTGTGGAACATCACCGTCAACGGCATGGGCAACTCCTTCTACGCGGCGGCCGCCTGGTCCGGATCGCTGAGCTGGAAGGCGCTGCTGTTCGGATCATTGGATCCGGCGAACTTCATCACCGTCGACAAACCGCCCGTCTCCCAGTGGGTGATGGGGCTGTCCGGGCAGCTGTTCGGCTTCTCCAGCGCCTCGATGCTGATCCCGCAGGCGCTGATGGCGGTCGCTGCCGTCGCGCTGATGTATGCCGCCATCACCCGCGCCACCGGAAACCGGGGCGCGGGCCTGCTGGCCGGGGCGGTGCTGGCGCTGACTCCGGTGGTGGCGTTGATGTTCCGGTTCAACAATCCGGACGCGGTGATGGTGCTGCTGATGACCGCCGCCGCCTACTGCACGATCCGGGCCATGGCGCACGCGAGCGCGCGCTGGCTGGTATTGGCCGGTGTCGCACTGGGATTCGCATTCCTGGCCAAAATGCTCGAGGGTCTGATGGTGCTGCCGGCGCTCGGCCTGACGTATCTGGTCGCCGCACCCACCGGGATCGGTAAACGAATCACGCATCTGCTGGCCGCGGCCGTGGCACTGTTGGTCTCGGCCGGCTGGTATGTGCTGCTGACCATCGCCTGGCCCTCCGGTTCACGCCCGTATCTGGCCGGATCGACCAACAACACGTTCATGGATCTGGTGCTGGGCTACAACGGTTTCGCCCGCTATCTCGGCAAGAACCACCACGGCCACAACCGCATGTTCGAACTGCCCGCCGGTTACAAACTGCCCTCGATGGGCGGTGGCCACGGCGGTTTCGGCGGCGGCGGCGATGCCGGGGTCGCGCGCCTGTTCACCGGCGAGATCGGGTTCGAGATCTCCTGGTTGCTGCCGGCCGCGCTGCTCGGATTCGTGATCGTCCTGCTGGCTCGCCGAAAATATCCGCGCACCGACCCGGTGCGAGCCGCGGCGCTGGTCTTCGGATTGTGGCTGATCATCGACGGCGCCGCCTTCGCCGGTATGAAGGGCGGGATGCACGCCTACTACACCCTGGCCATCGCCCCCGCGGTCGTCGGCAGTTTCGTCCTGGGCCTGGCCGAGGTGTGGCGGTGCCGGGACCGGATGTGGGGCCGGCTCGGCGCGGCCGCGCTGGTACTGGCCTCCGGAATCTGGGGATTCGTCCTGCTGGACCGCAACCCGCACTGGCAGGTGTGGCTGCGCTGGAGCATCCTCGCGGTCACCGTCATCGCGGCAGTGGGCCTGGTCGTCGCGGCGCTTCCGGTGGCGGCCCGGCGGGCCGGTACGCGTGCGGTGAGCGTGTTGACCGCCGCCGGTGTGATCGCCGGGATCGGCGGCTCGCTGGCCTACACCGCCGCCACATTGCCCCGCTCACACACCGGCGGCGGGCCGGTGGTCGGACCGACCGGGCAGCAGCTGCCGGGAGCGTTGGCGCGCATGCGCAACCAGTTCGGGATGCTGATGGGCGCCGGCCCCGTCGATCCGAAGCTGGCCGCCATCTTGCGATCGACGCACACCACGTGGTCGGCGGCGATCGACCGGTCCGGTCCCGCGGCGGGCCTGGAGCTGGCCAGCCGCACTCCGGTGCTGGCAATCGGCGGATTCACTTCCGAGGACCCGGTGCCCACGCTGGCCGGATTCCAGCGGCTGGTGCGTGACCACCAGATCACCTATTACATGGCGCCGGAGATCCCGCTGCCCGACAGCTGGCGCGTGCGCGCCCCGCATGCGCCCACCTCGGCACCGGGTGCCCCTGCCGCGAGTGCCCCCAGACCGAGTAGCCAGGCAGCGGGTGCACCGGCGGGCAAACCCGCGGTGTGGCGGCCGGTCGGCGATACCGAGATCCTGAACTGGGTATCGGCGCATTACTCCCCCCAGCATGTGGGCCCGCTGGTGGTCTACGACCTCACCGCACCCGCGCACTGACATCGATGTGGGCACAACGCGCGTGACACGCCCTAGCGCGCAGCGGAATTCGGCAATCTCGCAGCTACTATGCGGGGATGCCTCAGCCGAATCGCCGTCAGGTGCTGGCCACCGGTCTGGCCGCAGCAGCGGCGATGCTGCTGCCCGGCCGGTCCGGGGCCACCCCGGCACCCCCTGCTCCCCCGCCACCGGCCGGGCCCGCGGCGCTGCCACCGCTGGGCGCGGACTTCGACTGGGGGGTGGCGTGTTCGGGGTTCCAGACCGAGGGGCACGCCCCCGACAGCAACTGGACGCGCTATATCGCCACCGGAAAGGTGGACCCGTATCGGGATTCGGTGCGGTTTCTGGACAATTACGCCGCCGATATCGATCTGGCCGCGAAACTGGGGTCGCGCTCGTTCCGGATGAGCGTGGAGTGGGCGCGCATCCAGCCTCGCCCCGGCGGCCCGGACCCCGCCGCGCTGGCGATCTACGACCACATCATCGACGCGGTGTGCGCGGCGGGCATGACTCCGATGATCACCCTCGATCACTGGGTGTATCCGGGCTGGGTGGCCGACCGCGGCGGATGGCGCGATCCGGGCATGATCGCCCTGTGGGTGGCCAACGCCCGAACCGTGGTGCAGCGCTACAGCACTCGTGATCCGATCTGGGTGACGATAAACGAACCGGCCGCCTATATCGGCACCGAGATCCGGATCGGCGCGCTGAACTCCGCCGAGTGGCCGATGGTGATGGACCGGATGGCGCAGGCGCACAACCAGATCTACGACATCATCCACTCCATCCGCCGCGATGCGATGGTGACCAGCAATATCGGGTATGTGCCGGGCGCGGAGACGTCGGTCAATCAGCCGTTCGTGGACAAGGTGCGCGACAAACTCGACTTCATCGGCGTCGACTACTATTTCGGACCCACTCCCAAGAGCAGCGACGGTTCATCGGCGACGTCGGCGGGCGCACCGGGCATGTGGGACCTTCCGCTGCAGACCGAAGGCGTCTACTACGCGCTGCGCCACTATGCGAGCCAATTCCCCGGCAAACCGCTGTATGTGGTGGAGAACGGGATGCCCACCGAGAACGGCAAACCCCGCCCCGACGGCTACCTCCGGGCCGATCACCTGCGCGACACCGTGTATTGGCTGCAGCGCGCCAAGGCCGACGGCATGGATGTACGCGGCTACAACTATTGGAGCCTGACCGACAACTATGAATGGGGAAGCTACACACCACGTTTCGGGCTCTACACCGTCGATGTGACCAGCGATCCGCAGCTGGTGCGCAAACCCACCGATGCCGTCGCAGCGTTCCAGGCGCTGACCCGCGGCGGTGGCGTACCGGCCGACTATCGGCCCACCCGCGGCCCGGTGAGCTGTTCGCAGGTCGATCCCCCGGCCAGTTGCGACCGGCCGGTCACCCTGGCGCCCGCTCCCGCACCGCCGCCACCCGCCGCCCCGGCCGACTCACCGCGCCCCTGACAGTCGCCGAAACGACAACCGCCGGCTCCGGGCCCGTCGAGGCCAGGAACCGGCGGATCGTCCGCGAACGGTACTCGATCAGGCGGGCAAACCCAGCCCCTTGGCCAGCACCGGCCACGACTGCAGCAGCGAGTCGTGCCAGTAACCCCAGGAATGGGTTCCGGTCGGGGTGAAATCATAGGTGGCGGGGATTCCGAGGTTGTTCAGCTTGGTCTGCAGGTTGTGACTGCAGTAGTTGACCGCCGCCTCGATCACACCACCGACGAGCACCTGATTGCCCAGCCCGTAGGCGCCCGGCAGCGCGTACTGACCGTCCAGGGTGTCCCACTTACCGGGAATGCCCGAACCGCTGGAGATGAACAGATTCAGCCCGCGCAGCTTGTCGGCGTGCACATACGGGTCGTTGGCCGCCCACATCGGATCGTTCTGCGGACCGTACATGTTGTTGGTGTCCCCACCGCCCCAGGTGTGCACGGCCAGGTTCACGAACGTGTAGCCGGTGGGGTCGCTGATCTGGGCGCAGCCACTGTAGGCCGCCACCGACTTGTACAGACCCGGTTTCGCGATCGGCAGCGCCAGCACCGCGGTCCCCGAGGTGGACAGGCCCGCGATGGCGTTGGTGTGGTTTGTGCCCAGGGCGCCGTCCACCAGCGGCGGCAGTTCCTCGGTGAAGAACGTTTTCCACTTGTTGACACCCAGCACCGGGTCGGGGGCACGCCAGTCGGCGTAGTAACTCCACGCCCCGCCGATCGGCTGAATGACGTTGACATTCTTGTCGGCGAGGAATTTCAGCGCGTCGGGGGCCATGTTCACCCAGCTGGCCTCGTCCTGGCCACCGCCGGCGCCGTTGAGCAGATACAGGGTCGGCCGCGGCACCGAAGCGTCCTTGGGGCGTTGCACATTCACGGTGACATCGGAGTTCATCGCCGCCGAATGCACCTTCAAGGTGACGTTACGGGCATCGACGACCGAGAACGAGGAGATCTTGGATCCGTCGGGAGCGACCGGATGCGCCAGCGGCGCCTTACCGGTGACCACAGGGTCGGCCGCGGCCGCGGGTCCGGCGACCAGGGTTGCCGAGGCGG
>JAFMQT010000597.1 GCA_017354515.1 Nocardia sp.
CGATGAGAACAAGGTCATCTGGCTCTCGCAGACCACGCTGTCGGTCGACGAGACCATGGAGACCGTGCAGCGGCTGCGCACCAAATTCCCGAAGCTGCAGGATCCGCCGAGCGACGATATTTGCTACGCCACCCAGAACCGCCAGGTGGCGGTGAAGGCGATGGCACCCGAATGCGATCTGGTGATCGTGGTCGGCTCGGGTAATTCGTCCAACTCCCGGCGGCTGGCGGAGGTCGCGCTGAACGCCGGCGCCCGGGCGTCCTATCTGGTCGATTACGCCCGCGAGGTGGACACCGACTGGCTGGCCGGTGTCAATACGGTGGGCGTCACCTCCGGCGCCTCGGTACCGGAGATTCTGGTGCAGGGCGTCCTGGATCTGCTGGCCGAGCACGGTTTCGGTGCGGCGCAGCCGGTCACCACCGCCAACGAGACCCTGGTATTCGCGCTACCCCGGGAACTGCGCGGCAGCGGCCGCTGAAACCCACGGTGCGGCGGTCCGGGGATCCGGCCGCCGCGCGGTATCAGCGGTAGCGCACATTCGGCCGCGGATGTGGCGGCACATCCCCCTGCGGCGGCTTGGGGCGACGCCGCGGTTGCGGTTCTCCGCCGCGGGGAGCCGTTCGGGTGCGTTCGCCGCCCGCACGCGGATAGGGAGCGCCGGCGGGCACCCGGGCAGGCCTTTCGGCGACCGAGCCGGCGGGCCGGCGGGTGGGCCGCACGGGTTCGGGTTCGGGCTCGGCGGCTCGTTTGGACGCCGAACGCTTCGCAGTGGCGCGTTTGAGCGAGTCGGCACTTCGTTTGGCGGCAGCGCTGCGCTTGGCCGCATCGCTCTTCGCCGACACCGCACCTCGCTTGGATGTGCGTGAACCACTACGGGGCGCCTCGTCGCCGCGGGAGCGCCGTGTCCGATCGGATGCCGAGCGTGATGTCGAGCGCGAGCGCACCGGCCGCGTGCCGGCTTCCGCCTGGCGGTGCCGCCACCAGCGGAAGCCGCCGACCGCCAGTACGAGAACGGTCGCCACCGCCATCGTCGGGAACCGGTTGACCAGCGGAATCGCCAGGTTGAGCAGAATGTCCTTGATCGAGGTCGAGCTGTGTCCGCTCAGCTGCTGGTAGGCCAGCGGTACCGCGATGAACAGCAGCAGCGGCGGGGTCACCATGGTGGTGAACAGGCCGCGATAGCGCACCACACAGGCCGCGATCACACATCCGGCGATGTAGAAACCCGCGAACAGGTGGGTCAGTTCTTTGCCGCTGCCTCCGGAGTCGATGAGAAAGCCGAGCAGAGTGCACGCCACCGCGATCGCCACCGCGGCTCCGGCGGGCAGGCCGGGTGCCGACGGAAGTATCGATAAGTGCGATGCGGGTACATCTGATCGCACGCGTTGGGTAGCTGCCACGGTAAGCACAGTATCTGCCGTAACCCGAACGTGTCTCGAGGCAGGCCGGAGCATGCGTTTACTGCCATGTTTCCGATTCGTCGCCCGGACCATGGGGTTGTGGAGGTCTATCGGCTGTAGGCAGGACCAGCCGACCCTAGCATGTGTTTGCTGTACGATTGCCAGAAAATCCAACTTATCCCGCACATGCGAGATTTCGCACGCCGTTGCGGGACCGTTGTCGGCGTGATGGCCTAGCGTTGCGGGCTATGCGGATACTGCATACCTCGGACTGGCATATCGGCCGCACCTTTCACGGCGTGGATCTGCTGTCCGACCAGGCAGCTGCGCTGGAGTCGGTGGCCGAACTGGTCGCGGCGCAGGGGGTGGACGTGGTCGTCGTCCCCGGCGACATCTACGACCGGTCGATTCCGAGTGCGGACGCGGTCGCGGTGTGTACCCGGGGTTTCGAGGCCATCCGAGCCGCCGGCGCGGTGATCGTGGCGACCTCGGGTAATCATGATTCGCCGACCCGGCTGGGCGCGCTGGGCAGTTTCGCCGCTGCCGGTGGTCTGTATCTGCGGACGGGGGTGGCCGATGTGGATCGCCCGGTGCTGCTGCCGGATGAACTCGGCGAGGTCGCTTTCTACGGGATTCCGTATCTGGAACCCGAGATCACCCGCGCCGAGCTCGGTGTGCCCGGGGCCCGGTCGCATGCGGAGATTCTGGATGCGGCGCTGGCACGCATCAATGCCGACCGGCATCGCCGCGGAGTGGACCGGACGGTGCTGCTCGCCCACGCCTTCGTGGTGGGCGGTGAGGCCACCGGATCCGAGCGTTCGATCGCCGTCGGAGGCGTGGAAACGGTGCCGCTGAACGCGTTCGAGGGTATCGACTATGTCGCCCTCGGGCATCTGCATTCACCGCAGACACTGTCGGATTCGGTCCGCTATTCCGGTTCGCCGCTGCCGTATTCATTCGGTGAGAGCTCCCACCGTAAATCGGTGTGGATCGCCGATCTGGATTCGGGATTATCGGTGCGGCAACACGAATTACCCACGGTCCGAGGTTTGAGCCGACTGACCGGGCTACTCCAGGATCTGCTGACCGATTCCGAATTCGACAGTGCCGAAGGTGATTACGTCTCGGCCACCCTCACCGACCCGGCCCGCCCGGTCGACGCGCTACGCAAACTGCGGGAACGGTTCCCGCACGC
>JAFMQT010000598.1:0-342 GCA_017354515.1 Nocardia sp.
CACACGTCCAACGCGGACGACGGCGGTTGTCGGCAACAACTCTGGCATGGAGATCCTTTCCGCGACAATAACATCACGATATACCCGAACGCCGTCACCGACGGCCGCCACCGGCTGCACCGATGAATGTCGGGTGGGTCCGCCGTCGATATCTCCGAATACACCTACAACGGTGCCCGTCCCGGGATCGTCCCGGGGTGGGTAGAGGCGGGAGTGCACTGCGATGCGGAAACTGATTGTGGGCTTCTACGTCTCAGTCGACGGCAAGAGCGCCGACAGCGACAACGGCATCCGGGACGTCATGATGAGCATCGACGACCCCGAGCAGGAAAAGTACTTCGT
>JAFMQT010000598.1:352-2593 GCA_017354515.1 Nocardia sp.
GGCATTCCTCATGGGCCGCAACACCTACGAGATCATGGCCGGATACTGGCCCAGCGCCGACCACCCCTCGGCCAAGGCCATGAACGAGATCCCCAAGGTCGTGTTCTCCCGCACCCTGACCTCCGCGAACGACTGGCGCGAAACCCGCATCGCCCGCGGCGACACCGCCGAAGAGATCGCCAAGCTCAAGGCCGAGCCGGGCAGGGACCTCGTCGCCGCCGGCGGCACTGACTTCATCCACTCTCTGATCAAGCTCAGCGTGGTCGACGAGTACCGACTGTGGGTCCTGCCCGCCGTCACCGGCAAGGGTGCAGCACTGTTCCCCGAACTGGATCAGGCCGTGAGGTTGCGGCTGGTGAGCAGCAACGCCTTCCCGTCCGGCATCCTGGAACTGGTGTACGTGCCAGCGGACAAGTGATGCTGCGGGTGGGAGACGGGAACCGCTGGTACCGTGGAGATTCCACATCTTCTACTCGGCTTCGCTCAGCCTGACACCTTCGTCGGTGCCGCCATGACCGACACTGGCCGCGGTACCTTCACGCTGTCCGGCACACCGGTCAGCGATGTGGAAACGCTAGAGCAGATGGACATCTACCCGGACGAGACCGCGATCGAGGTGCCGCGGACAGAAAGGGTGTTCTACGGCAATGCTGCTGGTCGAGGGTGAGTCGTTCGAGAATCTGTTCCGGGAGGCGCAACGAGAAGCGTTCCACCTCGAAGTCGAAGACACGTACCAGACTCCGGAAGAGTCCGCACCGTTCCGGCTGTTCCTGAACGGTGGCCGCGACGACTACGAGTGGTTGCGGCCGTGGCTGGATCTGGTCACCGAGACGACCGTACGCGGGGTGGCGATCAACCGTGTGCGTGTCGTCTCGGTACCGCACTCCGATTACGTGCGCTGGTCGCTCAAAGTGGCGTGGCAGAACACTCTAGCGGGTGAGGACATCCGGTATCTGCCTCGCGACCAGGTCGGCGCGGACCGGTTGACTGCCGACGATTGGTGGCTATTCGATGGCCGCACTGTGGGTTTCACGGTATTCGAACCCTCCGGCCGGTGGGCCGGAGCCGCGGTGACCACCGACGCGCGGATTGTCGAATACGCTCGGCAGGTGAAAGATCTGGTCTGGTCGAGGGCTACGCCGTTGGCGGAATACGTCGCCCCGTGACGAGTTCGATCCAGGAAGCCAAGGAAGCTCTCGGGGCACGGCTCCGGGAGCTTCGTCTGGATGCCGGGCTTTCGGGTACCGAACTTGCGCGCCGATCCGGTTGGCATCAATCGAAGGTCAGCAAGATCGAGTACGGCAAGACCACGCCGACGGATGCCGATATACGCGCCTGGTGTGCTCACACTGAATCCCAGGACCAGATACCGGATTTGATCGCCACGGCCCGCAATATCGATGCCGCCTGGCTCGAATGGAAGCGGGTACTCGGCACCGGCACGAAGCGACGGCAAGCGGCATCGATCAAACTCGAAGCCGACACCGAGATCATGCGCTGGTACGAACCGAATCTCGTCCCGGGACTTCTCCAAACAGCCGAATACGCGGAAGACATCCTGCGGAATGTCATCGCGTTCCAGCGGATACCGAACGACCTGGACGAAGGCGTCTCCAAGCGGATGGAACGTCAGCAGATCCTCTACCGGCGAAACCACCGATTCCATTTCCTGATCGGTGAGCAGGCGCTATACACCACGGTCGGCGCGGACTCGGTGATGTTGGGGCAACTCGACCGACTGTTGGCGGTTGCCGGGATGCCGAGAGTTACGCTCGGCATTATCCCCACGACGGCAAGGTATTGAGTTCCGATGTCCGGGTTCATCATGTTCGACCGGCGATTGGTCATGGTTGAGACGACCACCGCCGAGATGACGGTCACCCAGCCGCGCGAGATCGCTTTGTACGGGCGGGCATTCGATGTGCTGGCGGGCCAATCGGTCACCGGGGGCGGTGCTCGTGGGTTGATCCGCGAGGCGATCCAGCAGCGCAGGTGATGTGGCGCCGGGCTATCGACGAGGCGTTACAGGTTTGCGGGGATTGCCAGACCGACCCCTGCCGCAAGACGTTTGGCGATCGCGCATGAATCTTGGCCGTCAGACTTTTCGTGGCCAGGAGGGTTATCGATGCTGATTTCGGCACTGGGGGGTGTCATGGCAACCGTGTAAGTCCGGGCGATCCATGATCGTATTGCCCTGGACGGGCGGTTGAAGGAGTGATTTGTGAGCAAGGACACATCATC
>JAFMQT010000599.1 GCA_017354515.1 Nocardia sp.
GCGCGGCGGTCGGCGGCGGTGCGTTCGCCCTCGCGGCGCTCGCGCAACGCCGCCGCGGCGAACAGCGCGGTACTGCCGCCGGTGACCGCCTCGAGCCGCGAACGGACCTGCTCCACATCCGATTTCGCCTGCACCCCCAGATATTTGCGATAGACCCGCACGAACGCCCCGGTGGCCTGATCGGCGGCGACCAGACCCTCGAGGGTGCGACCGACCTCCTCCATATCGCTGAACGACCGGGCGGCGTCGACGATCAGCTGATCATCGAGCGGCCGCAGGCCGTCGGTCAGCGCCTGGGACAGACCGCGCGGATCCAGGTTCTTGGCCAGCTGCGGGCGGCGCAGCGTCAGAATCAGATTGATCAGTTGGTCGTAGCGCTGCTGGCCCAGGCCGAACATGCGCGCGTCGATCGCGGCCCGGTAGTCCACCGGCCGATCGGTGAGGGCGTCGGTGCCGATCTGCTCGGCCAGTTGCTTGCGGGTGAAGGGCCGATCGTCCGGGCCGATCAGCGAGAAGTCCACCCCGACCCGGCCGTCGGCGACGAAATACCACCGCGTCACCTTGTCCGAGGCGCGGGTCGCGCGCATCCCGATGCCGACGGTGACCACTTCCGGATCGTCCCAGCGGCCGCGAGCGAACTCCATCCACACATACGAATACGCCGAATCCTGTTTGCGATACAGCAGATTCGACTTCATGGTGCGTTCCTCGCCCGCGAACGGATTCAACCGCCGCGGTTCGATCCGCCCGTCCAGCACGAACGGGAACAGCACCTCCAGGGCCTTGGTCTTGCCCGAGCCGTTGGGTCCGCGCAGCACCAGTCGCCCATCGGCGAAGCAGAACTCCTGATCGCGGTAGTCCCACAGATTGATGATTCCGGCCCGGGTGGGGACGAAGCGCACACCGCCGTGAATGAGGTCCATGGTCAGTGCGTCCCCTCTCCGGAGGTGGTAATGGATTCGGCGCCCGCGGAGCGCGCCGAGGCGAACAGTTCGGTGTCCGCGCGGCGGCGCACCGTGACCACCGCGCCCCGGTAGCGAGCCAGCGCCGGAAGTGCCAGGATTCCGCCGTCGGTGACCGCGATCAGACCCAGGCGGGTGAGCAGCCCGAGCACCTCGGTGGTCAGGCCGGTGACATCGGATTGCCACTGGCCGGCGAAGGTGGATCCATAGCGTTCGGTCAGCGCCCGCATGGTCTCGGCGATCCACTGATCGTCGAGGAACGGATGGGTCGGCGGCTCGGGTGGATCGGGCTCGTCGGCGGGCGGCTGCTCCTCCGGCTCGGCGGCCAGGGCGGCGAAAACCGTCTCCGCCGGGATGGCGGCATCGAGTCCGGCGGCCAGCGCGCCGGACGCGGCGGGGCGGCGGCGCTGTTCGGGCAGATCGTCCAGATCCAGTGCGCGGTCGGCGATTTCACCGATCAGCAGCAGCGCGACCTGAGACAGCGTTCCGGTGCCCGGAAAGCGCACATCCGAGAACCGGCCGGAGGTGTCGATCAGGGCGACCCCCTCGGCTCGGCGTTCGGCGTGCAGTCCGGTCAGCAGTTCGACCTCGGCGATGATCGTGTCGTCGGCGAGCGCGGATCGCTCTGCCGCGGAAAGGCTTTCGGTATACACCACCGGTGATTCGACCAGCGACCGCCGCACTCGCCGGGCGCTCATCGCCGGCTGTGCGCCGGTGGTATCGGTCCGCTCGGCGAGCAGGGCCTCGACGCTGCGCAGATGCTGCAGTGCGCGTGGTGGCCGGAAGATCGCGAACACCACGGGGCGGTCGATGTCGTAGAGCGCCTCGCCCGCCTCGGGATCGGTGGCCCACCCACCGGCATCACCGTCGGCGAGGGTGAGGGCGCCCCGGACGGCCAGCCACGCCACCGCGTCCACGAAGGCGTCGCGGTCGGCCGCGCGCTGGGTCGACAACTCCAGCCCGTCCACGCGCTGCGCGTAGACGGCCACCTGAGCGGCCAACTCCGATAGCGTGATCTGCGCTCCGGCGCGCCCCAGCGCCGCCAGCGCCAGCGACAGATACGCGTACCGCCGCCGGTCGAAGACCCGATCGGCGGGGGTACGCGCGGGACGGCCGGAATCGAGGCGGTCCGGTAGCGGGAACACGCGCGCGGTGGTTTCGGTGACCTCGAGCCGGTATCCGAGGAGTTCGGCCAGGTCCTCCCGCAATTCGGTGGCCCAGCGGCGGATCAGCGCGAGCGCGATGCGATCGGGAAAGACCCGCGTCACCAGATGATTGGCCAGCAGAACCCGTGCCGCGCGCTGATATCCGTCCAGAGCCAGCGGATCGATGGTGCGTGCGTGCATTACGAACGCCCGTAGCCGGTTCGGGCGCCCGAACTCGCGCGCACCTCGAGCCGGCGGCCGTCCAGGTGCAGTACGCCGCGCGTGGTCCGCACCGCGGTCGTCCCCGGATGCGGTGTGACCGTCAGCGTGACCCCGCTGTCGGAACCGGTTGTCCCGGCGGTTCGCCCGCTGACCGGTACCCACGCGGTGGAGGCTGCGTCGATCAGCCGTAGCAGCACCTCGGTTTCCCCCTCGTCCAGAACCCGCTCGTGCACATCGGCCGACGCCAGCGACAGCGCG
>JAFMQT010000041.1 GCA_017354515.1 Nocardia sp.
CCCGGACCCGGACCGGCTGGTGCGGTCGATGCAGGGGAATCTGGCCACCAACTTCGCGCGAAGGCCGTTGCAGGTGTGGAACTTCGGGCACGTGGTGGATGAGCGACCCGCGTGCCGAACGATGTGGTCGGCCGGAATGCTGGCCGGTGACGAGAACCGCGTCAAGAACGGGATGCGCGGCTGCGGTGATATGGCCGCACTCGCAAAGGCCGATAATCCCACCCTCGGCCAGGCCAGCACCGGCCTGCTGCTCTTGATCTGCACCTGCCTGCTGTTGCTGTTCGCGGCATATTTGGGGGTCAAGGTCATCAAGGCCGCCCTGGATTCGATCTACCATGGGTTCCTGTCGATCTTCGGGTTCGCCGCCGGCGGATTCGTGTACGGCCCCACACAGACGTTCCTGGTCCGCAATATCGTCGACAGCTTCATCGCCGGCGGGCGGATGACGGCCTACACCGTCTTTCTCGGCGTCTACACACTTTTCATGGCCAAATTGTTTCTCGAGGCCGGCGGGCAGGTCATGGCGGTGATCGTCATCGCGGCTGCGGTCGAGGTCGTCGCCATCTCACAGCTGAAGCGGCTCAGCCGGAGCCTCGACAGCGGCAGCAGATGGGTAGCGAACCGATTCGCCCTGGCGCTCGAGGGAGGGCGGGCTCCCGCTTCCGGAAGCACCGGTACCGCACTGGGAATGGGCGATTCCCGGGCCGCCGCGGCCGGGACCCACGGTGCCGGTTTGGTCGCCGGGCTGACCGCCTTGAACACGGTCAATGCTTCGCCGGTCACGGCATGGGTCGCCGGCCGGACGCTGAGCCCCTTGAGTCCGTGGGCTCGCGGGAAAAAGCACTACGACCTGTCCAATATCGCGATGGCCACCGACCGGGTCGGCCGGGAAACCTGGAATGCACAGTCGCGGACGAGCTGGCGGCTCATGGCCCGCAAACGTGCCGATGCCGCAGGCGGTATCGGCACCGAATTGGGTCTCGCGAACGCCCTCGACGGCCTCCGGCACGCTCGAGTCTCGGATACTTATCTGCCCGCCGCGCTCCTCGATGCCGGTGCCGAGACGCAGAGCGTCAATGACGCTCTGCGGGCACTGTCCATCGAGCGCGCGGTCGCCTCGAACAACCCGTACGGCTTCGACCCGTTACAACGAGCCGTCGGCTCGGCACGCTCGGTCGACAACCACTTCGGCGAACCCAATATGATGGCATTCGCCGGTCAGGCAGTGGTGTCGGCCAACAGATTCGCCCGGCATACCAACGCACCCGCCGCGGACGCGGTCATAGACCAGGATTTCGTCAATACCGTTCGCCGGCACTGGGATTCGGATGCGGCACTACAGCAGGCCATCACGCCCGCGCAATGGAACGCCGTCGGCCGAGACACCCGCTGGTTCATCGCCACCGAACTCGCCCAGCACCACAAGGCAGCAGCACAGGCCTTCTACGACAACCCGTCCGATCTGACTCGGGCGCGGCTCATGCAATCGACCAGAAGAATCGCCAACCTGGATCACGCTCACCCCGACGCCGGCGCCGACCCCTGGGACGACTGACTCGGCAGCCGCATCCGACCTGCGAGATCACCAGGTGTCGACGTGGACGATCTCGTCGATATTCGACCGGCGGGCGGGCTTGAAGTCGGTGCCCTTGGTGTAGGCGACCGGTAGCAGGGCGCCCTGCGAGATCTGCTCGTACGGGATGTCGAGCAATTCGGCCGCCTCGCGTTCGTACATCAAATGCAGTGTGGTCCAGGCGGTTCCGAGGCCGCGAGAGCGGGCAGCCAGGCAGAAACTCCACACCGCGGGAAACAGCGACCCCCAATGCGAGGCGCTGCCCACGCTCGGGGCGCTGTCCACCCGGCCCGACAGGCACGGAATCAACAGCACCGGCGCCTGCCCCATGTTCTCCGCCAGATACTCCGCCGAACTCGCCACCCGGCGCCGCTGCGAATCGACCTCGGGGTCTCCGGTCGTCTTGTCGCCGAGGTAATCCGGTGACGCCCGATAGGCATCGAAACCCCGCCGATACATCTCGCCCAGCGCCCGCCGCTTCTCGGCATCGGTGACCACCACCCAGTGCCACCCCTGCCTATTGGAACCGCTCGGCGCCTGGACCGCCAGGTCGATGCATTCGCGCACGACACCGAGCGGGACCGCGCGCTCGAGATCGAGCCGCTTACGGACCGCCCGCGTCGTCGACAGTAATTCGTCGGCGGAAAGGTCCAATTCGATCGGCATGATCTGCTCCCGTCACGTGTCTGATACGTCCGCCCGACCGTACCTCGCTGCCGCGCACGGATTCGATCTTTGTCGTGCTGCGTCGGCGGCTCACTCGGTCGGATCGAGCACGGACAGACCGAGAGTCTCGGCGACTGCTTTCATCCGGTCATCGTGTGTTACCACCGTGACCCCATCCGGAGCGAGCAGGGAGGCGGTGCCGAGGTGGATCGCGTCCAGCGAGCGTAGATGTTTGCCGGTGCTGATCGAGGAGGCCGTTCGGATCACGTCGTCGTCGATGTCGATCAACCACAGCGAGGAGAGGACGGGCATGCTCAGCGCCAGCGACAGCTCCTCGCGCTGCAGCACCCGCGCCATTTCGACCTGGACCAGCTTGGACGAGTAGATGTCCTCACCCGCTGTGCGGGCGGTACGCCACCAGGCCCGCACGCGCTGTGCACCGGGATCGTCCAGGATCAGGCGCAGCGCGATCGAAGAGTCGATGTAGGCCGCCACCTCAGTGCTCGGTCCGGGCGGCGTCGATCAACTCGTCGAGACTCAGCCCCGAACGCAACGGCACGAGGTCCGGCAAGTCGGCATCGGGATCCGTCGGCGGCTGGATCCGGCCCTCCGCCTTCTTCTGCTCCAACCAGGTGGCCGTGGGAGTCGCCGGCACCAGCTGCGCGACGACTCGCCCATGCATCGTCACATTGATCCGCTCCCCCTCCTGCACCTCGCGCAGAACTCGCGAGGTCTGCTGATTGAGCTCAGTGATCCCGATGGTCCGCATACCTCCATGATGCCACCGACTAGAAGTATCTTCTAGGTCCTCTGCGAGTCCGAGGAAGACGAGACCGAACACGCCTCGTGACCAAATCCGTGACCATCGGCATGAAAATGGCCCCCGGAGAGATTCTCCGAGGGCCATTTCCGTAGTAGCGGGGACAGGATTTGAACCTGCGACCTCTGGGTTATGAGCCCAGCGAGCTACCGAGCTGCTCCACCCCGCGTCGGTGAAGACAACATTACACACGGGTGGACGCGAATGCCAAATCACCTGGTGAACCAGCTTTTCGCCGTACATCGACGCGATCTTGCCAGCCGCCCGCAAACCCTCGGCGGCGCCGAATTTTGTCACGCGGTCTCACTATGCGAGACGCGGCAGCGGTTGTCGCGGCGACTCGATCCACACTCGCCCACCCAACCGGAACCAACGGGATCCCACCCATCCGTTCACACATACCGGCTTGCGAACCCGGACGCGCGCGTTTCCATAATTGCCGCCTGAAAACGTGACCCGGCACACAAAACCACCGTGATTAGCCGCACATTAGACGAATGATATTTCCGCCCGAAATGATCATTTGCTGCATAGCCAACCTGCATGGACGCCGCGAAATCAGTTATTCGTTTCATGCAATTCGGCAGTTATCAAGACGTGATCTGTCGAGATCTATTCGTTATCGTCGGCTGCGGCCCTGATCGAACCCGTGACGGGCACCATCGCGACCGCCGCCCCGGTAGCCCTGCCCCGCGGTTCGCGAGTCCCCGACCACCTGGGGGCAGGGACGCGGCTGTGCGACAGCCGAGCCGGCGAGCGCAGGGAGGGACAGAACATGAACAAGAACCGGAAGATCAGCACCCGCGCCCTCGGCTTCGCCGCCGCCACCGGCGCCCTCGTCGCCATCCCGTTCGCGGCCTCGACCACCGCGTCGGCCGCGCCCGCCCACGACTGGGACGGCGTCGCGCAGTGCGAGAGCGGCGGCAACTGGAACACCAACACCGGCAACGGCTTCTACGGCGGGCTGCAGTTCACGCAATCCACCTGGAGCGCCAACGGTGGCAGCGGATCCCCGCAGAACGCCAGCAAGGAAGAGCAGGAGCGGGTCGCGGAGAACGTCCTGAACAGCCAGGGATCGGGCGCGTGGCCGGTGTGCGGTAAGTACCTGCGCTCGGCTCCCGCCCAGGAGACCAAGCCCGCCCCCGCCCAGCAGGCCCCGAAGGTCAAGCAGGCTCCGGCCCAGCTGGCCGGTGACCGCCAGGCGCTGGTCGGAAAGGCCACCGATGCCGGTAAGCAGGCCGCCGAGCGCGCCGGCCTGGGCAAGCAGTACCAGCAGGTGCTCGATCAGCACAGCGGACTGATCAAGAGCATCAGCAACTGACCTGAAGATCCACCGCTGACGAATCCGGCGCCGTCATCGATGACGGCGTCGGATTTCTTTGTCCCGGAACGTTATCCGCCGGCCTTGTTGTAATCGTCGATGGCCTTCTGCAGACCCTCCAGCGCCTTACCCAACTGGCTCAGATCACCGGAGTGCTGGGCGTCCTGAACGCCCTTGAGCGCATCACCCAACTCCTTGACCGCGGCGTCCTTACTGGCCGACCCGGTCGGCGCCGGAGGCACGGCGGGCACGGGCGTGGCCGGAGCCGGAGGCGGCGAGGCGCTGCTCTGGTCACCCGACTGGTTGAGTGCCGCCTGTCCCGGCTGCTGCGCGGTGGCCGCGCCCAGCCCACCCTGCACGTCGTTGAGCGCGTCGCCGAGCGTGGGCTGATAGCCGACCTTGTCGCCGTAGGAGGCCAGTACCTTCACCAGCTGCGGGAACGAGGCCGTGCTCGGACCACTGTTGCGTTCCAGATACCAGGGCTCCACGTAGAGGATTCCGCCCTGCCCGATCGGCAGCGTCAGCAGATTCCCATAGGTGATCTTGTTGGTATTACCGCCGGTCAGCAAGGTGCGATCGTTGGCCACCCGGGCATCGGTGGTCATCGAGGTCTGCACCTGTTGCGGGCCCGGTGTCTGCGAATCGGTCGGCAACTTCAGCACCGTGAACTTGCCGTAGTTCTCCGGATCGGAGGAGACCTGGATATAGGCCGCCAGGAACTGGCGTCGGAACCCGACCATCGCACTGGTCAGGCTGAACTCGGGCTGGGAATCCTTCGGATTGCCGAGCAATACGTAGTACGGCGGCTGATGTGCGGTGGTGGGCGCGTCGGAGGTCGGATCGTTGGGTACCGACCAGAACGCGTTGTTGGTGAAGAACTCTCGCGGATCGTCGACGTGATAGCGCGCGAGCATTTCGCGCTGCACCTTGAACAGATCCTCCGGATAGCGGAAGTGCGCGCGCAGCTCCGGCGAGATCGCGCTCGGCGGCTTCACCGAATTCGGGAACACGCCGCGCCAGGCGTTGAGTACCGGATCGGTGGGATCCACATCGTAGAGATTGACGGTGCCGTCGTAGGCGTCGACCGTGGCCTTCACCGAGTTACGGATATAGCTGACTTCCTTGCGCGGCACCGCGCGTCCGGTGTTCTGGTCGATGCTGTCCTCGACCGCACCCTCCAGCGAGGTGCGCTGCGCGTACGGGAAGTTGTCCAGTGTGGTGTAGGCGTCCACGATCCATTGGATGCGGCCGTTGACCACCGCCGGGTACACGTTCCGGTCGGTGGTCAGCCACGGCGCCACCTGCTGCACCCGGCTGCGCGGATCCCGATTGAAGATGATCTTCGAGTTCGATCCGATCGCTCCGGAGAACAGGATGTTGCGCTCGGCGTATTTGGCGGCGAACGCCATCCGGTTGACCCAGTTGCCGATCGGTACGCCACCGCTGCCGCTGTAGGTGGTCTGCTGGGTTCCGGTGTCGTATTCGCGCGGGGGCTGGTTGTTGCCGCCGACGATCGCGTAGTCGGCGTCGGACTGCGCGATCTGCTCGCCATAGTAGATGCGTGGCTGATCGACCTGGATCGCCTGGCGGTCCTTGGGCGTGAACAGATCGCTGACGGTCGACTTGTCGCCGATGTTGAACACCGGATAGCCGTAGCCACCGCTGGAATTGGACGCCCCGGCACCGGTCGCGGCCTGCTGGGTCTCCTTGGGCGGGGCGACATTGACCCGGTTCGCCGGGGCCGCGACGAATCCGTCACCGTGGGTGTAGACGGTGTGCTTGTTGATCCAGTCGGTCTGGTTGCCGGACAGGTTCTGCGGCACCAACTCTCGCGCACCGACGACGAAATCCTGCTTCTGGCCGTTGATGGTGTAGCGGTCGATGTCCAGCGGATCGGAGAAGCCGTAGAAGTTCTGCAACTGCTGACGCTGGATGAAGGTCTGGGTCAGCAGATTCGGGTCCAGCAGCCGGATATTGGCCATGGTCTGCTGATCGGCCGGGATGGAACCGGGATCCTTGGTCTGACTGCCCTGATAGTCGACGTAGGAGACCTTGTCCTTACCCAGCCCGTAGGCCTGCCGGGTGGCGGTGATGTTGTGCTGGATATAGGCCGATTCCTTGGTCGCGGCGTTCGGGCGCACCTCGAACTGCTCGACGATCAGCGGCCACACCGCGCCGACCAGAATCGACGACAGCAGCATCAGAGCCGCCGCCATCGCCGGAACCCGCAGATCACGCAGCACGACACCGGCGAAGAAAGCCACCGCGCAGATGATCGCGATCGACATCAGGATCAGCTTGGCCGGCAGCACCGCGTTGATATCGGTGTAGGAGCCGCCGGTGAAGGTCTGCGCCTTGCGCGTACTCGACAGCAGCGAATACCGGTCGAACCAGTACGCGACCGCCTTGAGCAGAACGAATGTGCCCGCGATGACCGCCAGCTGAATGCGCGCCGGACGGGTCAGGGTGCCCTCGCGGCCGGACAGCCGCAGTCCGCCGAAAATGTAGTGGGTGACCAGATTCGCGAAGAACGCGATCACGACGGCGACGAACAGCCAGTTCAACAGCAATTTGTAGAACGGCAGCTGGAAGGCGTAGAAACCCACGTCCAGGTGGAACTGCGGATCAGTGGTCCCGAACGAACCACCGTGCAGGAACAGCTGCACCGTCACCCAACTGGACTGGGCCACCAGGCCCGACAGCAGCCCGATCAGCATCGGGATACCGATTCCGAACAGCCGCAAGCGGGCCATCACCGTACTGCGATACCGCGCGATCGGATCACCGGGACCGGAGACCGGGACGAACACCGGACGGGTCCGGAACGCGGCCAGCAGCGACGCACCGATCACCAGGGCGACCGCCAGCGCCACCACCACGAACAGCAGCAGCCGCGTGACGAGCACGGTGGTGAACACCTGCCGGAACCCGACCTCGCCGAACCACAGCCAGTTGGTGTAGGCGTCGGTCAGGCGCGGGCCGACCAGTAGCAACGCGGCGATCACGAGCGCGGTGATCAGAAGTATCCGGCTGCGTCGAGACAGCGTTGGTAAGCCTGTCGGGGGGCGCATGCCCACGGTGCCACTCTCCCAGGTCCGGCGGTGTGTCGAAACATTCGCGAGGCGATACACCGCAGTCCGATGATGCGTGTGGTCCCCGGCGGACCGTCTCTTCGGCCCCACTTTACGTAAAACGCCGCCGAATGGACGGCGGCGGCTCCGTTGTGGTCCGCGAAGATCACGTTATCCCCGGCGCGGGCCCGGTGACGGGTACGGCGCGGCGGCGGCAAACCCCTCGGGCCCGACCTCGTACAGTTGCGCCGTGACCGTGGACAACCCCTCCTCCGCTCTGTACCGCTGCATCCGGGACGTGGCCGAATTCGCCGAGTCCGAGGGCTGGGACCAGCCGCCGCAGCTGTTCGCGCTGGTGCCGACCTCGGATCTGGTGGCCGCCGAGCCCACCCTCGAGGATCAGCTCGACGACGGGGCCGCGTTGACTCCCATTGCCCAGCAACCGCTTCCGGACGACCTCGATGGCGATTCGATGGCGCTGGACGAATTCCTGGCCACCACCAGCTGGCCGCCGGCGGTGCAGGGGGTGGTGCTGGTGCAGCAGATCGTGGTGCTGCCCCCGGCCGCCGAACACGCCCTCGACGAGGCGATCGAGCCGCTGCTGGCCGACCGGGAGGCCGCCGACCGGGCCGGGCGCGACGCCGCCGCGAACCATCCCGGACGCCGCGACGCCCGCCTCTACGCCGGGGTGCTGCGCGACGGAAACTCGTTGTGCCTGCTGCAGTTACGGCCCGACGAGGACGATTCGTTCCCGGAACTCGAGCTGCGCACCGCCCCCAATCTGGCGCCCAACCTGGTGGACGCGCTGCACCACACGCTCGAATCCGAGCCCGACTCGGACTGACCGGCTCAGCCGCAGCCCGGGGTGCTGCGACCGGCGTTGACATCCCCGAGGGACTGCACGGCGCCGGTCAGATTCTCGACCTTGATCAGCCGCAGCCCCTGTGGGGTGTGCTGGCGAGCCTCGTTGCAGTTGGCGGCGGGGACCAGGAAGGTCTCCGCACCGGCATCGCGCGCGGCCATCATCTTGTACTGGATGCCACCGATCGGGCCCACCTTGCCCTGCGGATCGATGGTTCCGGTGCCGGCCACGAACCGGCCGCCGTTGAGCTCGCCGGGGGTGAGCTTGTCCACCATCGCCAGGCTGAACATCAGGCCCGCGGACGGACCGCCGATATCGGCCAGGTTGAAATCGACCCGCATCGGTCCGGCCGGCACCTGGCGCGGTGTGATGCCCAGATAGGCCTTGGTCGAATCTTCGGGCCGCGCACCGAGTTTCACCTGGAGGGTCTGTTCGCCACCATCGCGGCGGATCACCAGCGGCAGGCTCGACGAGGGCGCCGCGGCCTGTACCGCGTCCACCACATCCTTCGAACTGGCCACCGGTTTCCCGTTCACGCTGACCAATTCGTCACCTTGACGCAGCACTCCCTTGGCCGGGCCGTTGTCGGCGACCGTGGACACCTGCAGCCTGGTCGGCAATTTCAGCAAGTTCAGCGCCGCGAGTTCGGCGTCGTCCTGCGACTCCTTGAAATCGGCCTGGTTGGACTTGTCCACCTGGTCGCGCGGAACCCCGGGCGGATAGACCTCCGCACGCGGCACCACCCCGAAGCGGCCGTCGATCCACAGGCCCAGCGCTTCGAAGATGCTCAGCCCGTCGCGAACGGACACCGTCGTCATATTGAGATGTCCGGAGGTCGGATCCAGCTGCGCGCCCTGGATGTCGACGACCTGCTTGCCGCCGACCTGCCCCAGGGTGTCGAAGGTGGGACCGGGGCCGAGAGCCACGAACGGCACCTGCACCACACTGCCCACCACACCGAGGACGAGCAGGGGAACCAGAGCCGCTATCAAGGTGAGGATCCGACGAGTCACCCGGCCACACTAGCGGTTGCCGGATCGGTGGCCGCGTAGCCTTGGGGGCATGAACGACGTGCCCTTCGGATTCTCGAACCGCGACGATGATCCCGATCGCGACAAGCGTGGCGATCAGTCCGGTGCCGGCGCGAACAATCCGTTCGGCTTCCCCATGGGCGGAGAGGCCGCCGGATTCGACCCCGCCGCGCTGGGCCAGATGCTGACCTCGCTGGGCCAGATGTTCTCCACGATGGGGCAGCCGGGCAGCGAGCAGGCGGGCCCGGTCAACTACGACGTGGCCAAGCGGCTGGCCCGCCAGCAGCTGGGCTCGGAGGTCACCCCGATCGGCGAGGGGTCCCGGCGCGCGGTCGACGATGCCGCGCATCTGGCCGAATTGTGGTTGGACGCGGCGACGGTGCTGCCCGCCGGCGCGACCAAGACCGTGGCCTGGACCGCCAACGACTGGATCGAGCAGACGCTCGACACCTGGAAGCGGCTGTGTGATCCGGTGGCCCAGCAGATCTCCGGAATGTGGACCACCGCCATGCCCGAGGAGGCCCGGCAGATGGCCGGTCCGATGATCGGCATGCTGGGCCAGATGGGTGGGCTGGCCTTCGGCTCGCAGCTGGGTCAGGCATTGGGGCAGCTGGCCAAGGAGGTGCTGACCTCCACCGATATCGGACTGCCGCTGGGACCGGACGGAACCGCGGCGCTGCTGCCGGAGGCGATCAGCGAGTTCAGTAAGGGCCTGGAGCGGCCCGAGAGTGAAATCCTGGTCTATCTGGCCGCGCGTGAGGCCGCCCATCAGCGGCTTTTCGCACATGTGCCGTGGCTGCGCCAGCAGGTGCTGGGCGCGGTGGAGGATTACGCGCGCGGGATCCGGATGGACTTCTCCTCGCTGGAGAGTGCCGCGCAGGACATCGATCCGATGTCGCTGACCGATCCGTCCAAACTCGAGGAGCTGCTCTCCCAGGGCACCTTCGAACCGCAGACCACCCCCGAGCAGAAGGCGGCACTCGAGCGGCTGGAGACGCTGCTGGCACTGATCGAGGGCTGGGTGCAGGTCGTGGTCGCGGAGGCGGTCGGCAATCGGCTGCCCGGGGCCGGCGCACTGCTCGAGACCCTGCGCCGCCGCCGCGCCACCGGCGGTCCCGCCGAGCAGACCTTCGCCACCCTGGTCGGCCTGGAGCTGCGGCCGCGCAAACTGCGCGAGGCGGCGACACTGTGGCAGCGGCTGACCTCGGAGGCCGAACTGGCCGATCGCGACGCGGTGTGGGCGCATCCGGATCTGCTGCCGAGTTCGGAGGATCTGGATAATCCGGCCGCGTTCATCGACCGGATCGCCGGCGGCGGGGCGAACGTTTTCGACGATCCGCTCGCGCAGCTGGCCGAAACCGAGGCGCGGGAACGGCGTGAGGGTGGCTCGGCGCGGCGCGAACGTCCCGAGGACGATCCGAAGGGCAGTGCGGCAGAACAGAATTCCGATGCCGAGGACGACTCCGAATCCGGCGACGACGTCTAGATCGCCACGACCGATGCCACTTGTGGACAGTGCCGATTCCTGTGGATAACTCCGCGTTTCCGGAGGGGGTCGATCGGGCCGGGTGACAATACTGGGGTCCATGACGGCCTCCTACGCACGTGGTCCGATCCTGCATCCGCGAGTTGCGGTGCTGCGCCGGCCTTCCGGGGCGGTGCAATTGGGGTGGGATCCCGAACGCGCGGTGGTGCTCGATCCACCCACCGTGCCCGCGGACGCTCTGCACGCCTTCGTGGGCTTGCTGGACGGGTTACACAGTCATCCCCAGATCCTGTGGGAGGCGGGGCAATCGGGTATCTCCGGCGCCACCGCGTCGGAATTGCTGCGCGATATCGACGCGGCCGGGCTGCTGGTGTGGCCGCGGCGACGCCGCACCCGGGTGCGCGCGGTGCATGTGCACGGCCGGGGGCCGCTGGCCGATGCGATATGCGCCGGTATCCGGCGGCTCGGGATCACCCCGACGCATTCGCGGGTGTACCGCCCCGGCGGTGGAGCGCCGCCGGCGCAGACCGATCTGGTGCTGCTCACCGATGCCCTGGTGCCGGTTCCCGAACTGGTCAATTTCCTGCTGGTAGGCCGCATTCCGCATCTGCAGGTGCGGATTCGGGACGGTAGCGGCGTAATCGGCCCACTGGTACTGCCGGGTGGCACCAGCTGTCTGCGGTGCGCGGATCTGACCCGTTCGGATTTCGACGCCGACTGGCCGCATCTGGCCGCCCAACTGCTGGGACGGACGGGGTACGCCTCCCCCGCCACCATCGACGCGACCGCCGCTCTGGCGCTGCGGGAGGTCGAGTCGATCCTCGACGGTGCGACCGGCCACCCGCCGCGAACACTGGACACCACACTGGAACTCGATCCCGAATCCGGCCGGATCGGGCACCGGCATTGGCGGCCGCATGCCGCGTGCGCATGCCGGAGAATCGAGACTCCGGTCATCGAGTCCGCTCCGGACGATCAGCCGGCGGTGGCGGCGGATTGAGCCGATTCGAGCTACTGTGACCGATCACACGCCCCGGTCCGGGGTAGGAGTTCACTCAATTCACATGGCGTGAGACACCGTCGGTCGGCCATGATGGTGGCGTGTCTGAAATTGTGCGCCGTAGTTCGTCCCGCAACGCCAAGCTGGCGAAGATCCCGCTCGGCTACGCCGGTCGGGCCGCGGTGGGATTCGGCCGCAAGCTGGCCGGCGGGGACAAGAAAGAGATCAACGCCGATCTGAACCAGAAAACCGCCGAGCAGATCTTCGCGATTCTGGGCGAACTCAAGGGCGGCGCGATGAAATTCGGCCAAGCCCTCTCGGTTCTGGAAGCGGCGGTTCCCGAGGAATACGGCGAGCACTACCGCGAAGCATTGACCAAATTGCAGGCCGCCGCGCCGCCGCTACCGGCCGCGGCGGTGCATCGGGTCCTCGATCAGCAGCTGGGCACGGGCTGGCGTAAGCGGTTCGCCTCCTTCGACGATGAACCCACCGCGTCGGCCAGTATCGGCCAGGTACACAAGGCCGAGTGGTCCGACGGGCGCATCGTCGCGGTGAAGGTGCAGTATCCGGGCGCCGACGAGGCCCTGCGCGCGGATCTGAAAACCCTCAACCGGCTCTCCGGAATGATCGGCTCGGTGATACCGGGCGCGGATGTCAAACCGATGCTGGCCGAGATCAACGAACGCACCGAGGAAGAACTCGACTACCGCACCGAGGCCGCCAACCAGCGCCGCTTCCAGAAGGCCTACGCCGGTCATCCGCGCATCGTGGTCCCGAAGGTGGTGGCCGGCGCCCCGAAGGTGCTCGTCACCGAATGGCTCGAGGGCACCCCGGTATCGAAGATCATCAAACGCGGCGAGGAGGACCCCGCGGGCACGGTCGAGGTGCGCAATCTGGTCGCCGGTCTGATGGGCGAATTCCACTTCTCCTCCCCCAGCATCGTCGGCCTGCTGCACGCCGATCCCCATCCCGGCAACTTCATGCTGCTCGCCGACAATCGGCTCGCGGTGATCGACTACGGCGCCTGCGCTCCGCTTCCGGACGGATTCCCCCGCGTGCTGGGCCAGATGTGCGCGATGGCGGTCGAGGAGCGGTACGAGGAGCTGACCCGGCTGATGTACGACAACGGCTGGATTCTCCCGGGGCGCACCGTCACCCACCAGGAGATCGCCGACTATCTGCGCCCGTTCACCGATCCGATCAGCACCGAATCGTTCCACTTCACTCGCCGGTGGATGCAGCGGGTGGCCGGTAAGGCCACCGATATGAGCCGTCCGGAGATGAGAACCGGTATGGCGCTGCAGCTTCCGGCCGAACATCTGATGGTGTTCCGAGTTCTGATGGGCTCGTTCGGCATCTGCGCCCAGCTCGACGCCGAGGTCCCATTCATGCGGCTGATGCAGGAGTGGGTGCCCGGTTACGCCGAATATCGCACCGCCAGTTGATCATTCGCCAGCAGATGCGCTGGCACAACGGGACGAGCCCCGCATCCGTCTCGCAGATGCGGGGCTCGTTCATGCGTGCGGTACCGATCCGGTCGCGGTCGATCGGCCATCAGGCCGCGACCTTGCGCGGGCGGCCGCGCGGCCGCTTGCGGGCGATCACGACTCCCTGGTCGAAGATCTCACCGCCCCACACACCCCACGGCTCACCCCGGTCCAGGGCTGCCGCCAGGCAGGCGCCCCGGATCGGGCAGGAGGCGCACAACGCCTTGGCCTCTTCCAGATCGGCGGGCTTCTCGGCGAACCACAGGTCCGGGTCGCCGGCTCGGCAGGGCACGGAAAGCGTGACGCCGCGGTTGCGACGCGGGGCCTCGGTCGAACGGCATGTCACGCGAGAGGTTGTCGCGGTGGACACGTCTGACTCCTTCAGCTCGTACAGCGGTTGTCGTAACTCTTGCGAAACCGATGCCGGTTGCCGGAGGCCGAAAAAAACTATGGCCACGGTTTCGCTTCGCGCGATCCGTGGCCAGGAGGCTGGGTAGTGGGTCTACCCGAACCGACTTCGTTGTCGGTTACTGATCACGGTCGCTGGGTGGATGGGGTGGAGGCGGGCCGAATCCGGCTGCCAACCCCGCTGGGACTTGTCTTTGTCGTGTGCGTCGGACGCCATTTCATAGGTGGACGCTTGCAGTCGACCAACGAAAACGCTTGCAATGACGGACGACCCGGTCACCCGCGGGGAGAAAGCACCCAGGGAGGCGGACATGCACCGGTTGTCCTGTGCCACAGCACTTACCGCATTGCGGGCTGTCGTGCTGCCCATGTTGTCCACCTCCTTCGACGTAGTGATACCGACTGAAAACTGTGCGCGCCGGAATGCCCTCCCAGTGCGTGATCTCCACCCTACGGGCGCGATACACGACCGCACAACCAATTTTTGACCTGCGGTTTCAGGTATTTCGACGCCCCCGGCGGTGCTAACGATTGCGCAGCCGCGATCGGACGATCGACAGCAGTTCGGGACCGAACTCCCGGCACTTCATTTGGCCGAGGCCCGGGATGGCGGTCAGCGCGGCCTCGTCGGCGGGACACTGTTCGGCGATCGCGGTCAGGGTTTTGACGCTCAGGACGGCGTACGGCTTGATGCGCAGTTCCTCGGCCCGTTCGCGACGCCATTCCTGCAGCGCCCCGAGCAGTTCGGTGTCGACCTCGGCCGGACAGCGCGAGCAGCGGCCCAGCAGGGTGTCGGTGGAGTTGAGCAGCGAACGCCCGCACACCCGGCACCTCGGCAAACGCCGCTCACGCCCGCCGCGCCGACCACTGCCGTGCGCGATCGCCGAGGCCGGGGATTCGTCGGGCACCACCCCCGCGAGGAAGCGGCTCCGGCGCCGGTTGCGGCGTCGGCCGTCGGCCCGGGCCAGCGCCCAGGACAGGCGCAGATGCTCGCGAGCCCGGGTGACACCCACATACAGCAGACGGCGTTCCTCCTCGAGCGCCGCTTCATCGACCACCGCACCACCCTCGCCGAGGACATGGGCGATCGGCAGGATGCCGTCGGTCAGCCCGACCAGGAATACGGCATCCCATTCCAGGCCCTTGGCCGCGTGCAGCGAGGCCAGCGTGACTCCCTGGACGGTCGGTGGGTGCCGGGCCTGCGAGCGTGCGGCCAGTTCGCGCAGCAGTCCCGCGAAGGCGAGGTCGGGTTCGTGCGCGGCCAATTCCGCGGTGAGGGTGACCAGTGCGGTGAGCGAGGACCAGCGTTCGCGGGCCTGCGCACCGGCGGGTTCGGTGGCGGTCAGGCCCAGCGGGGCGAGCACCGCGCGCACCAGATTCACCAGCTCGCCGCCGCGAGCGTCGGGCAGATCGTCGCGCGCGGCGGCCTGACGCAGGGCCTGCACCGCCTGCCGGACCTCGGCGCGCTGGAAGAAGCCCTCCCCACCGCGGACCTGATACGGGATGCCGGCATCGGTCAATGCCTGCTCGTACATCTCCGACTGCGCGTTGATCCGGTACAGCACCGCGATCTCTGCGGCCGGAACCCCCCGGCCGAGCAGTGCGGCGATGTCCTTGGCGACCGCGGCGGCCTCGGCGGCCTCGTCCGGATATTCGGCGAATTCGGGTTCCGGCCCCTCGGGACGCTGACCGACCAGTTGCAGACGGGTGCCCGCGATCCGGCCGCGGGCCGCGCCGATCACCCGGTTGGCCAGCGATACCACCTGCGGGGTGGAGCGATAGTCACGTTCCAACCGAACCACGGCGGCCTCGGGAAAGCGGCGTGAGAAATCGAGCAGGAAGGCCGGGCTCGCGCCGGTGAACGAGTAGATGGTCTGATTCGCGTCCCCGACCACGGTCAGATCGTCGCGATCGCCCACCCACGCGTCGAGCACTCGCTGCTGCAGCGGAGTGACGTCCTGATATTCATCGACCACGAAGCAGCGGTAGCGGCCCCGAAACTCCTCGGCGACCGCCGGGAAGTCCTCGACCGCGGCGGCGGTGTGCAGCAGCAGATCGTCGAAATCCAGCAGCATGCCGTCCGGGGTGTTCTTCAGGGTTTCGTAGCCGGCGTAGGCGGCGGCGATCTTGTCGGCCTGAAATGGGATATCGCGGTGGTGACGCTGGGCGGCGGACGCGTAATCCTCGGGCGCCACCAGACACGCCTTGGCCCATTCGATCTCGCCGGCCAGATCCCGCACACTGTCGCTGCCCGTCGGCAGACCGGCCCGGTTCGCGGCCTGCGCGACCAACGTGAATTTGGAATCGATGAGCTTCCACGGCACATCGCCGACCACCTGAGGCCAGAAATACTTCAGTTGCCGCAGCGCGGCGGCGTGAAAGGTGCGCGCCTGCACGGTATTCGCCTCGGCGCCCAGGCCCAGGGCGCGCAGCCGCGACCGCAACTCGCCCGCGGCCCGCGCGGTGTAGGTCACCGACAGGACCTGATCGGCCCGCACATGTCC
>JAFMQT010000600.1 GCA_017354515.1 Nocardia sp.
TGGTGATGCGAAACCACTTGTCGTCCAATGGGATCGCGCCCAGCACCTCTTCGACACCGGTGCGTAGATCGGGGACATCCGCGGCCGTGGAGCGCAGCAACTCGGTCAGTTCGGCCAGCATGCGGCCCGACCGCACCTCCCACATCTCCAGGAACAACTCCTCCAGCGAGGAGAAATTGGAGTAGAAGGCGCCGCGGGTGAAACCGGCACGCTCACAGATCTGTTCGACCGTGCAGCGGCCGAACCCCTCCTCGGCGAAGGCGTCGAACGCGGCCTCCAGCAGCCGCTGCCGGGTCTCGGCCCGCCGAGCGCTCAGCGGCGGACCGTCCGGATGGGCGGGGCGGTCCCCGCTTCCGGTCGCGTCGGGCTCACCGAACGGCGTCGACACAACCGGCTCCCCTCTCCCGCGACGATTAGATTCGCGAGTGTATCAACTCGCATCGCACTGAACGGCGGGGTGCCAGATTTCCGGAAAAAAGCGACGGGCCGCGAACGACTACGTTCACGGCCCGTCGGTGTCGGATCCGATCAGGAGGATGCGACCTGCTCGCGCTGCAGCTCCAGGGCGATGTCGATGAGCTGATCCTCCTGGCCGCCGACCAGTTTGCGCTTACCGGCGCGGACCAGCATGTCGGCGGCGGAGACACCGTAGCGTTCGGCCTGACGTTCGGCGTGCTTGAGGAAGCTGGAGTACACCCCGGCATAACCCATCATCAGCGACTGGCGGTCCAGCAGACATTCCTGCGGCATGGCGGGGCGGACCACATCTTCGGCGGCGTCGGCCATCGCGAAGAAATCGATACCGGTCTTGATTCCGAT
Organism: Nocardia sp.; assembly: GCA_017354515.1. Taxonomy (GTDB): domain Bacteria; phylum Actinomycetota; class Actinomycetes; order Mycobacteriales; family Mycobacteriaceae; genus Nocardia. Next base: position 820 of record JAFMQT010000600.1, read on the forward strand.
CTTGTCGGCGACTCCGATGAACGCCTCGACCGGGGTGTTGCCGGCGCCGGCGCCGAAACGGCGTGCGCTACCGTCGATCTGCTTGGCGCCGGCCTTGACCGCGTACACCGAATTGGCCACGGCCAAATCGAGATTCTCGTGTCCGTGGAAACCGACCTGGGCGTCGTCACCGAGTTCGGCGACCAGCGCGCCCACCCGGTCGGTCACCTGGTCGAGCACCAGCGCACCGGCCGAATCCACGACATAGACGCATTGGCAGCCGGCGTCGGCCATGATCCGGGCCTGCCGGGCCAGCACCTCCGGCGGCTGCGAATGCGACATCATCAGGAAGCCGACGGTTTCCATCCCCAGATCCCGGGCGTAGCCGAAATGCTGGATGGAGACATCGGCCTCGGTGCAGTGCGTCGCGATCCGCACGATCGAGGCGCCGTTGTCCTGGGAGATCTTGATATCTTCCTTGACCCCGACACCCGGCAGCATCAGCACCGCGATCTTGGCCTGTTTCGCGGTCTGCGCCGCGATCGTGATCAGTTCCTGCTCAGGGGTTTTGGAGAAGCCGTAGTTGAACGAGGAACCACCCAGGCCGTCGCCATGAGTGACCTCGATGACGGGAACGCCGGCGGCGTCGACGGCGGCGACGATATCGCGCACCTCGGTCGCGGTGAACTGGTGCCGCTTGTGATGCGACCCGTCCCGCAGCGAGGTATCGGTGACGCGAACATCCAATTCCTGTGAATAGGGCTGCAATACGTAAGTCATCGGTCTGATCCCTTCTAGACCCGAGCCGTAAGAATCTGCTCCGCGACGACCTCGCCCACCCGGGTCGCCGCGGCTGTCATGATGTCCAGATTTCCCGCGTACGGTGGCAGGAAATCACCCGCACCCTCGACCTCGACGAATACCGAAACCTTCGCCATACCACCGGAGACGACACTCGGCTCGTCGAATTGCGGTTCGTTGAGCAGCCGGTAACCGGGAACGTATTCCTGAATATCGGCGACCATCGTGTGGATCGAATCGGTGATCGCCGCGTGGTCGGCATCGTCCGGAATCGCGCAGAAGATGGTGTCGCGCATGATCATCGGCGGTTCCGCCGGATTCAGAATGATGATGGCCTTACCGCGCTCGGCCCCACCGATGGTTTCCACCCCCTTGGCGGTGGTCTTGGTGAATTCGTCGATATTGGCGCGGGTTCCGGGGCCGGCCGATACCGAGGACACCGAGGCCACGATTTCGGCGTACGGCACCGCGACGACCCGCGATACCGCGTTCACGATCGGAATGGTCGCCTGACCGCCGCAGGTGATCATATTGACGTTCGGGGTGTCGATATTGGCACCGAGATTCACCGGCGGCACCACGGCCGGGCCCACCGCGGCCGGGGTGAGGTCGATCGCGCGAATTCCGGCGGCCTCGTATTTCGGCGCGTATTCGCGATGAACGTACGCCGAGGTCGCCTCGAACAGCAGATCCGGCTTGTCGGCCTGGGCCAGCAGCCAATCCGCGCCCTCGTGCGAGGTCTCCAGGCCCAGTCCGCGGGCCCGCTTCAAACCCTCACTGTCCGGGTCGATGCCGATCATCCAGCGCGGTTCGATCCGCTCGCTGCGGAGCAGTTTGTAGAGCAGATCGGTACTGATATTGCCGGAGCCGACTATCGCAGCTGTCACTTTTCCATTGCTAGGCACTCGAAACTCCTCAGCTGAAACGCAAACGGACAGAGCCGAGTCCGGCGAACTCGGCGTGGAAATCATCACCGGGGCGGGC
>JAFMQT010000601.1 GCA_017354515.1 Nocardia sp.
GGGATCGGCGTCCTTATCACTGTCGACCGGTTTCGGTGGGGCCACGGCGGCCGCGGCCGGGACGAGCGGGCGGCTCACCCCGGAGGCCGGCGAGTTCTGCACCTTGGCGGCACCCGGCCACTGCGACCGGTCGCTTCCGGTGGTCAGCGGCTGACCCAGGACGACCTTCTGCTGGCTGTCCTGAACCTGGAACTGCGAACCACGCGTGGTCAGTGTGCCCGCACCGGTATTGACCACCACCGAGTGATCGCGCAGATCGGCCTGGTAGTGCACACCCGGAACCGGATCCAGGCTGATCGTGGTACCCGGCACCGGAGCGGCCGGTGCGGCGGGCGCGGCTGGTGCTGCGGAGGCAGTGCCGGCGGCGACCGCCAGCGCGGCGAGACCCGCGGTGGAAGCAATGCCGAACTTCTTCATGAGTTTCATCAGGACATCCTTTGTCGAGGTTGAAAGTTCTATCCGGGCGGGGAATTTCACCGCCACGGCGGATTACTGGGACTGCGAATTCGCATCACCGAAGCAGGCCGGAATTCCGAGAAATTGTGACCCGCGTCGCATTTCCGTGTTTCGATCGAGAACCGCATGCCGACCCGTCGATTCACACATCCCGGGGACCGGCCGGTAGTCAGGCGGCGTAGGCGATCGGAAGCCGGATCGGCGGGCCGCGCCGGGAGATCGTCCCGCGCAATACCCCGGCGACCCTCCTGCGGGTCGCACCCGCGATCCGGATCTGCCGATCGCCGGTGACCGGACCGGGTATGAACGCGCTCAGCAATGTCCACACGAGGCCGGCAATCAGCCGATAGCACCGCTCGGCAGCGCTGATGAGCAGCGCAGATGTGACGGTGGCCACGGCATGCGCGGCCAACATCAACCACCCGGAACACTCGTCGCCGTCGAGTTCGGCGGGGACCGGATCGCCGGCGCCCGCCGTGATCGACAGCGCCATATGCCCGATCAGCTGACCCAGGGCCAGCAGTCCGAAACACATGGGTGTGCCGCGTCCGGCGCGCGATCCGATGCCCGCGCCGACCGCACCACTGATCGCCAGCACGAGCGTGAACGCGGCGGAATTCGATCCCCCGCCCTCGAGACCGTGCGCCTCGAAAGCCAGCACCCCGCACGTGATTCCGGCCAATGCGCCGCGAATCCGGTCAGCCGATCTCATCGATCGGCCACCGCCTGGCGACGCGACACGGGCAGCGACGAGTTACCGGCATGCGCGAGCAACGTCATCGACAACCTCGGATAGCGGATCAGGGACCGAACGGGGAACGCCACCACTATAACCAGTCAATAACGACAATTGGCAATTCGTAAACAAAAATTTAACAGGCGTATGAATAGGAAAAACAATGCAATATGCGCATGCTTTCCCGTAAGAAGGCATTCACTTACCGCTGGCCCGGCGCTCATACCGCGGCGGTTTCGGTTTGTTGCACTCATTGTCATGGCACAGATGTCGCGCCGCCGCCTGATCGGTTCCGCGGTGACGCTGGCCGCGGCCACGGCCGCCCAGTCGCTACTTCCACCATCAGTGCACCGGGCGATGGCCGCACCGATACCTACCGGCGGACTCGGCGCCATCGAGCACGTCATTCTGCTGATGCAGGAGAACCGATCATTCGACCACTACTTCGGCACCATGCGCGGTGTGCGGGGTTTCGGGGATACCTCGCCGCTGCGATTGCGCAACGGACGCAACGTTTTCCGGCAGCCCGGCGCGGATTCCGGGGACGTGCTGCCCTTCTCGGTCCGGGAGGCGGCCGCCCGCGCGGGCCGGCCGACTACCGATATCCACTATCTCGACAGCCTCGATCACGTCTGGGCCGGAAGTACCGCGGCCTGGGCACAGGGCTGGTGGGACGGCTGGATTCCGGCCAAGACCGCCGCCACCATGACCCATTACGAGCGCCGCGATATCCCGCTGCAGTACGAACTGGCCGACACCTTCACCCTGTGCGATGCCTACCACTGTTCCCTGCTCGGGGGCACCAATCCGAATCGGAACTATTTCTTCACCGGCACAACCGGATTCGAACCGGGAAGTCGTCGGCGCGCGGTGGACAACGCCGCCTACGACGAACACCATCCCGGATACGACTGGACGACCTATCCGGAGCGGCTGGAGGCGGCCGGGGTCTCCTGGCAGATCTATCAGGAGTGGGACAACTTCACCGACAATCCGGTCGAATACTTCGCCCCGTTCAAACGCGTCGGCGACTCGGTGCTGCGCGCCGTCGACGGCGGGTTCGCCACCACCGAGAAGTTCTACGAATCCCTGGCGGCCCGTCCCCCCGGCGAACGACGCCGGCTACTGGACCAGCTCAGCTCTGCCCGCGACCGGCTCACGCCGGCCCAGCGCGGCCTGTTCGACCGGGGTATGTACCGCAGCGAACCGGGTACGCTGCTGCACCGGCTGGCCGCGGATGTGCGGGCGCGCCGACTACCGAAGGTGAGCTGGCTGGTGCCGCCGGCCACGTTCAGTGAACATCCCTCCGCGTCCACCCCCGCCGGTAGTGCCGACCTGATCTACCGGCTGCTGGACGTGGTGGCCTCGGATCTCG
>JAFMQT010000602.1 GCA_017354515.1 Nocardia sp.
GGCTCGGCTACGGCTCAGGCCGCGGTCAACTCCGGAATCCGGGTGGCGCGGGCGTAGACGGTCTCCCCCTCGGTCAGATACAGCGCCTCGGCGTCACCGCGGGTGACCTGCGCGGTGAACTGATCACCGGTGGCGGCATTGCGCAATTCCAGGCGGACCTCGAAGCCCAGCCGCACGATCCGCTCGACTGTCGCTCGGGTGACACCGGCGGAGACCGCGGTGCCCTCGTGTTCGGCCAGCGCCATACTCGGATCACGGCCGATGCGAATATCGTGCGGCCGCACCAGATGTCCGTTCAGCTTGGCCACCGCCCCCAGGAAGGACATGACGAATTCACTGGCCGGGCGGTCGTAGACATCCACCGGTGAGCCGATCTGCTCGATCCGGCCGGCGTTCATCACCGCGATCCGATCCGCCACATCGAGGGCTTCTTCCTGATCGTGGGTGACCAGGACGGTGGTCACCTGAACCTCCTCGTGCAACCTGCGCAACCAGGCCCGCAGATCATGACGCACCTTGGCATCCAGGGCGCCGAACGGCTCGTCCAGCAGCAAGACCTGGGGGTCGACGGCCAATGCCCGGGCCAGGGCCATGCGCTGACGCTGGCCGCCGGACAGCTGCGCCGGATAGCGGTGCTGGAAGCCGTCGAGACCGACGATGCCCAGCAATTCGTCGACCCGCCTGGCGATCTCGTTCTTGGGGCGCTTACGGATCTTGAGTCCGAAGGCCACGTTGTCGCGCACCGTCATATGTTTGAACGCCGCGTAATGCTGGAATACGAAACCGATATCGCGCTGCTGCGGCGAAATCGAGGTGACATCGCGATCGGAAATTGTCACCGCCCCCGCGTCCAGCGATTCCAGGCCCGCTATCGAACGCAAGAGCGTGGACTTCCCGGAACCGGACGGACCCAGCAGCGCGGTCAGCTCACCCGCGCGAAACTCGATGCTGACGTCGTCGAGCGCGGCGAAATCGCCGTAGTTCTTCTTCGCGTGGGACACGGTGATCATTGGGCTTTACCCCGCTTACGTTCCAGAAGTGTCATCAGAATAAGAGTGACCAGCGCCATGCCCATCAGCAGGGTGGCCGCGCAATAGGCGCCGAAAGTGTTGCGGTCGTTCATATATCGGGCGTTCACCAGCAGCGTGAGGGTTTGGCCGCCGCCGGGCAGACCGCTCGAGACCATGATCACCGCACCGAATTCACCGAGGGCGCGGGCGACGGTCAGGACCAGGCCGTAGGTCAGACCCCAGCGGATGGCCGGCAGGGTGATCCGCCAGAAGGTCTGCCAGCTCGACGCGCCCAGGGTCGCGGCGGCCTGTTCCTGGTCGTCACCGATCTCGTGCAGCACCGGTTCCACCTCGCGGACCACATAGGGCAGGGTCACGAATACGGTCGCGATGACCATGCCCGGCAGTCCGAAGATCACCTTGAACCCCAGGTGCTCCACCCCGCCGAGCCAGCCGCTGACCCCCCACAGCAGGATCAGCGACACACCTACCACGACCGGAGACACGGCGAACGGGAGGTCGACCACGCCCTGCAGCAGACTGCGGCCGGGGAAGTTCCCGCGCACCAGCGCGAGGGCGGTGACGACGCCGAACAGGATGTTCAACGGCACCACGATGATCAAGATGATGATCGAGACGTTGAACGCCGAAATCGCGGCCGGGGTGGAGATCCAGTCGATGAACTGCCCGATCCCGTGCTGGAACGTGCGATACAGGATGATCACCAGCGGCAGCACCAGCAGGATCAGAATGTAGGCGAGCGCCACCGTACGCAGTGACAGCCGCGTGGGCGTGGACAATCTCATCGGCCTGCCTGTTCTTTCCGGGCGGTGCGGTCGGCGAACAACCGCAGCACGATCAGGACGAGAAAGGAAATGGCCAGCAGCGCCACCGATACCGCGGCGGCATTGGTGGGCCGGTCGACCTCGATCTGCTGCTGGATGTACTGCGAGGCCACCAGGGTGCGGCCGGGGACCGCGCCGCCGATCAGCACCACCGAACCGTATTCGCCGATCGCACGGGAGAAGGCCAGGCCACCGCCGCTGACGATCGCGGGCACCAGACTCGGTAGCACGATGCGGCGGAAGGTGGTCCAGTTGTCCGCACCCAGCGAGATCGCGGCCTGTTCGACCTCGATATCGGCCTCCATCAGCACCGGCTGCACCGCTCGCACGACGAACGGCAATGTGACGAAGGCCAGCGCCAGCACCACACCCGGCTGAGTCGCGTTGAGATGCACCTTGATCGGGCTCTCCGGACCGTACAGCGACAGCATCACGATGCTGGCCACGATGGTCGGGAGCGCGAACGGCAGGTCGATCAGGGCGTTGACGAATCCCTTGCCGGGAAATTCGTCACGCACCAGCACCCACGCCACCAGCGTCCCCATCACCACGTTGAGCAACGCGACCACGATGGAGACGAGCACCGTCACGCGCAGCGCGTCCAGCGCCGCCGGTGCGGTGACCGCGTCCCAGAACCCGGACCAGCCGTGGTCGAAGGAATGAAAGGCCAAGGCCGCCAACGGCAACAGCACGATGACACTGAGCCACAG
>JAFMQT010000603.1 GCA_017354515.1 Nocardia sp.
GCCAGGCGACTCTGTCCCGGCCGTCGCGGTAGTAGCACAGGCCGGCCGTGGTGAACGGCTCGCCGAGTTCCTCGGCGTAGTGGTCGCTCAGTGCCGCCCGGGCGTGCTCGAGAATCGGATCCGGCCACGGCTCGTCAACACCGTAATGATGTTGCAGCCGTGGCACATCCACGACCCGGTCGTACATCGGCCGCCGATCGCTGCGCCAGGGGACCTGGGCGGCGAGTACGCCGAACAGTTCATCGGCGCCGCGTAACCAGCCCGGCAGCAGATCGACCCACGCTCCCGCGGTGAGGTTCGTGCGCCGAATGCCGGTGAGCGGGCCGAGGGCGATACCGTCGAAGCCGTCCAGCAGCGAGTGTTGCAGCGGAGTCGACATGGGATCGAATATACGTTCTATAGAACGTGTGTTCAAGCTGCGCCCGTTGGTGCGTGAGCGGGGGCCTGCGTGGTCACGCTTCGCCTCGGCCCCCGGCCCCTGTCGCTCGGGCCTCGTGGTGCGGCAGGTGGTTGCGGGCGAAGTCGACGACGGCGTCGGAGAACGCGTCGTTGACATCGCTGGCGGCGGTATGCGCCGCACCGTTGATCTGAACATATTCCATATGCGGAACCAAGGCGCGCAGGTCTTCGACGCCCTGCTCGCTGACCACGTCCGAGAGCCGGCCGCGCACCAGCAGGACCGGAATCCGCAGGGCGCGCGCGGCATCCTCGAGTTCCTCGGTCTGCTGTTCGATGTCCTCCGGTTGCTGATCGCCCATCATCGCCGGATCCCAGTGCCAGTACCAGCGGCCGTCCTCGCGCAGGCGCAGATTCCGCCGCAATCCCCCGGGGTTGCGGGGGCGGGGGCGATGCGGCAGATATTCGGCCACCGCGTCGGCCGCCTCATCCAGTGAGGCGAAACCCTCCGGGTGGCCGCCTAGAAAGTTGAGCACCCGCTCGACGCCCTTGTGCTCGGGGCGGGGCACCACATCGACCAGCACCAGTCCGGCGATCAGTTCGCTCCCCGGCCGTGCGGTGGCGTGCAGTGCGGTGAGCCCGCCCATGCTGGCCCCGATGACGATGGCCGGCTGCCCGAGTTCGGCCAGGACGCCGAGTAGATCCCCGGTCATCGCCGCGCGTGAGTAGTTCCCGCCGGGCGCCCACTCACTCTCGCCGTGACCACGCGCGTCCAGCAGGACCGCTCGCATGCCCACCTTGGCCAGCGCCGCGCCCGACTCCTTCCAGGAGTGCCGGGTCTGTCCGCCGCCGTGCAGGAATACCGCCAGCGGGCCGTCGGCCGGTCCCCAGCTCTCGCCGGCGAGTGTGATGCCGTCGTCGGTGCGGAAGGACATCGGGCGCGGATCGGTGAAGGGGGCGTTACTACTCACCCTCCGAGCATCCCACACTTTCGGTTTACGGCGTATGAACGATTCGGTAGGCGGAAATCGGACGGCCATTCGCGGATATCGACGCAGGTGGCGGCGCTCACAGCCGTACCCCCGCACGATCGCGGGCGCAATCGCACTGCTAGGCTCGCTCACCGATAGACATCCTTTAACGGACCGTCCGGCGAGGCGGGGAAGGAGGTCGGCATGGTTGTGCCCGAAGGGCGCGAAGGCTCGCGTCCACCCGACGGGCCCGCGGATGCCGTCATCGAGCGAAGCGCCGCCGAGGCGAACGCCGCGGAATACTCCCGGCGGCACGATCCGGACTGGATTCGAGCCGGGCGGGAACTGCTGTCGAGCTCTGATGTCGCCCGGACCATCGCGCGCATGGCGCATCAGATCATCGAGAAGACCGCGCTCGACTCCGCCGATCCGGCGGCCGCGCGCGTAGCTCTTATCGGAATCCCTACGCGCGGAACCACTTTGGCGGCCCGGCTGGCGGACCGCATCGAGGAGTTCAGCGGCGTGCGCCCGGCGCTGGGTTCGCTGGACATCACCCTGTACCGCGACGATCTGCGCAACCGCCCGCATCGTCCGCTGGAGCGCACCTCGGTGCCCGCGGGCGGTATCGAGGACGCGCTGGTGGTGCTGGTGGACGATGTGCTGTTCTCGGGGCGCAGTGTGCGTTCGGCCCTGGACGGTCTGCGCGATCTGGGCCGCCCGCGCGCGGTGCAGCTGGCGGTGCTGATCGACCGCGGACATCGGGAGCTGCCCATCCGCGCGGACTATGTCGGAAAGAACGTGCCCACCTCCCGCAGTGAGGATGTCTCGGTGCTGCTGAGTGAACACGATGATCGCGACGGTGTGTATCTACATCAGGAGGGGCGATGAGCGATAATCGCGCAGCGGCTTATTGCCCCGACCGGGTGCGGGTGTCCCGCAGGGCACAGGAGGGGCGATGAGCGATAATCGCGCAGCGGCTTATTGCCCCGACCGGGTGCGGGTGTCCCGCAGGGCACAGGAGGGGCGATGAGGCATCTGCTGTCGGTCGCCGACCTCGATCGCGTCACCGCCACCGAACTACTCGACGACGCTCAACGTTTCGAACAGGCACTGCTCGGCCGCGAGGTGCGCAAACTGCCGACGCTGCGCGGGCGCACCGTGATGACGGTGTTCTTCGAGAACTCCACCCGCACC
>JAFMQT010000245.1 GCA_017354515.1 Nocardia sp.
GTAGGTACCCAGGTCCTTTCGGGGCCGGTTGCGGGACCAGGTCAGTCTAATCCGTGCCGAACCCAGCTCGACCTGGCAGCACCCGTTCGCCGTACGCTGAGCCCGTGAACGATCGATCCAGGGTCACGGACCCGGATGAATTCCCCGCGGCCGGATCGATCGAACGCTCCGGTCCACCGCCCGATCGGCGGCTGTCACGGTGGCAGCGCCGCGCGCTGATCATCACGATCGCGCTGTGCGTGGTCTCGGTGATCGTCTCGGTGACCATGCACGTCTGGTCGGAGTACATCGACCTGCTGGTCTATCGCACCGGCGCCCGCGTCTGGCTGCGCGGCGGCGATCTCTACGGACCGATACCGCGGGTCAACGGGATGGGGCTGCCGTTCACCTACCCTCCACTGTCCGCGGTGCTGTTCGCACCGCTGGCGCTGCTACCGGTGGGGGCGGCCGAATGTCTGGTGCTGCTGTGCTCGATGGCCTGCCTGGCGGTGACCCTCTGGCTGGTGTCGATCAGGATCCGGCCCGCGATGGACCCGCGCACCCGGGCGATCGGGCTGGTCGCGGTCGTCGCGGTACTCGGCCTGTCCGAACCGGTGCGCGAGACGTACGCCTTCGGCCAGATCAATCTGGTGCTGATGCTCGCGGTGACCCTGGACACGCTGGTCCGCAAACCGTTCTGGCCGCGCGGACTGCTGATCGGCATCGCGGTGTCGGTCAAGCTGATTCCCGCGGCCTATCTGCTGTACTTCCTGATCCGGCGGGACTGGCGCACGTGCGGGACCATCGTGGCGTCGGCCGGTGGTGCGATCGGACTGGGATTCGTTCTGCTGCCCCGTGATTCGCGCGAATACTGGCTGCACACGATGTTCGAGACCGACCGGATCGGACCGCCGCAGTATGCCGGGAATCAGTCGCTCAAGGCGTTCGCCTTCCGACTCGGATTCGGTGACACCGCCGGAACCGTCATCTGGATCGTGTTGGCGGCCATCGCGATCGGGCTCGCCGCGGTGGTAATGAAACGGCTGCTCGATCAGGGTCACGAGGTCGCGGCCCTGATGGTCAACGCGGCGGCGGTGCTGCTGGCCTCGCCGGTGTCGTGGTCGCATCACTGGGTGTGGATCGGCCCCGCTCTGCTGGTGGGCGCCGCGGCGATCGCCGAGCTGCCCGGTGCAGGCGCCGCGGCGGACGCTGCCCGGCGACGCCGGTTCTGGATCGCGATCTATCTGCTGGTGCTGACCGTGTTCATGCTGGGCCCGCAATGGACCCTGCCGTTCCGCGGCAATCGGGAGATGGGCTGGGCGCTGTGGGAGCAGATCGTCGGCAGCACCTATGTGCTGGTGACCTTCGCCGCCCTGGTCATCGCGGTGGTCGGCTACCGGCCGGCCGGGTCCAGGAAGGCGGCCAGCGCGGCGGAATAGGAGCCCACGTCGGCCGCGCCCATCAGTTCGCGCGCGGAATGCATCGCCAGCTGCGGAGCACCCACATCGACGGTCGGCATACCGGTTCCGGCGGCCGTCATCGGGCCGATGGTCGACCCGCAGGGCAGATCCGCCCGGTGCACATACCGCTGCAGCGGAACCTCCGCCTGCGCGCAGGCCAGTGCGAAAGCGCCCGCGCCGACCGCGTCGGTGGCATAGCGCAGATTCTGGTTGACCTTCAGCACCGGCCCTCCGCCGACCGAGATGTGATGGGCCGGCTCGTGCCGATCCGGATAGTTCGGATGCGTCGCATGCGCCATATCCCCCGAGGCGCACACCGAACCAGCCAGGGCGGCAAGGTATTCCGAGCGACCGCCACCACGTGCGAGCACGATTCGCTCCAGTATCGCGGCCAACAGATCCGACTGCGCGCCCCGGTCGGATTGGCTGCCGACCTCCTCGTGATCGAACAGCGCCAGCACCGCGGTCGTCGATCGGTCGCGTTCCGCGGCGGCCAGCAGCGCCCGCAGCCCCGCGTAGCAGGTGGCCTGATTGTCCAGGCGCGGTGCGCTCACCAGATTCTCATCCCGTCCGACCAGGCGGCTCGGCTCCAGGTCGTGGGTCATCAACTCCCAGCCCAGCACATCACCGGCGGCCACCCCGGCGCGCTCACCGATATAGTCCAGCAGCGACTCCGGCCGCTCCCCCAGCCCCCAGACAGCGTTGACATGCCGCTGTGGATCCGGGCTGACACCGCGTCGATCCTCGGACAGGTGGATGGCCAACTGCGGCACCCGCAGCAGCGGTTCATCGATCCGGACCAGGCGCTCGTCCAGCACATCGCCCGCACGCACGGTGAGGCGGCCGGAAATTCCCAGATCGCGGTCCAGCCAGGAGTTGAGCCACGCCCCGCCGTAGGGTTCCAGACCCACCAGCTGCCAGCCCGCCACCGCAAGATCCGGATGCTGTTTGACCCGAAGATTCGGGCTGTCGGTGTGGGCGCCGACGACGCGGAATCCCGCGGCCGGCTCGTGACCGGTGCCCGTCCAGGCCACCAGGGAACCGCCGCGAACGACGAAGTGCTTACCGGTCGCCGCCTCCGCCGTCCACGCCTTCGACTCGGGCAGCTCACGGAAGCCGGCGGCGGTCAATTCGGCTGCGACAGTGCGGCATACGTGGAAGGGAGAGGGCGAGGCGTCGATGAACGCACATAATCCGGACGCCGTGGCAGTTGTCGAGACGGGCATACGGCGATCCTAACGGGTGCCGGAATTGCCGTATTCCGCGAGAAACTACGACACCGAATCCGCGCGGTACACCATCACTGTTGATGTTGCAGCATCAAGTCCAATAACCGGAGCAATTCCGCGTGATTTCGCGAGCCCATCCGCTTGCGTAATTCCGCTTCCGCGAGCAACTCCTGTTCGCGCACAGAATCGACGAGATCGGTACCACGCTGGGTCAATCCGATGAGAATTCGACGCCGATCGTCCTCGGCGGCGATCCGAAAGATCAACCCGCGTTCGGCCAGCGCGTCCGCATGGCGAGTGGCCGAGGAAGGCGGCAACTGCGCGCGAACTGCCAGCTCACTCATGGTGATCCCGGTACTGTCGGACAGATTCGACAACATCGCCCACTGGTCCGCGGTCAACTGCCGGGCGCACAGCGCCACCTCGAGATGTCGCAACCAATCCCGTTCGGCAGCTCGTAGCGCCCCATGCAAAGTAGCGACGCCACTGACTACGCTCGACATGTTCTCCGCCCCATCATTTCGATCTAATACGGAGAAGGGTACCGAACGTTCTGGTTCCATGAGAGCCCGGATGACGCATACGCGCAACGTGCTTTTCCGGCGCGTTGCATCAGCCAGGAATTGCCGCACATACGCACGGCGTGAATTCACCCCAGACCGGACAAAATCGGTGCGGCGGCGGCCTGCGCGGTCACGCTCCGCTACCGCCTCCGGCCGCCGCCTCAGGCTGGGGCAGCGCCCACCATGGAGTCCAGGACAGACAAGAACATGCCCAGCCCGTCGTCGCTCGGTCCGGTCAGGGGCTCGGTGGCGTGTTCGGGGTGCGGCATCAGACCGACGACGCGACCGTCGGCGGAGCTGATCCCGGCGATGTCGCGCTGGGAACCATTGGGGTTGCCGCCGCAGTAGCGGAAGACGACCCGGCCCGCCCCCTCGAGCTCATCGAGGACCGCCTCGGGGGCCTGGTAACGGCCCTCGGCGTTCTTGACCGGAATCAGAATTTGCGCATCCGGCTCATAACGGGTGGTCCACGCCGTATTCGCGGACTCCACCCGCAGCCACTGGTCGCGGCAGACGAAGTGCAGGCCCTCGTTGCGGGTGAGCGCCCCCGGCAGCAGTCCGGCCTCGCACAGGATCTGAAAGCCGTTGCAGATGCCCAGTACCGGCATGCCCTTCCCGGCCGCCGCCACGACCTCGCCCATCACCGGCGCGAACCGGGCGATGGCGCCGGCGCGCAGATAGTCACCGTAGGAGAAGCCGCCGGGAACGATGATCGCGTCGACGCCCTTCAGATCGGCGTCGGCATGCCACAGGTCGACGGCCTCGGCGCCCGCCAGCCGCACCGCGCGAGCGGCGTCGGCATCGTCGAGGGTTCCGGGGAAGGTGATCACTCCGATACGTGCGGTCGAGCTCACGGCCGGCGCACCACTTTCCAGTCCTCGATCACCGTATTGGCCAGCAGGTCCTCGGCGATCCGCTCCAGGTCGGCATCGCTGATGTCGTCGGCGACGTCGAGTTCGAACCGCTTACCCTGGCGCACCTGCGATACGCCCGGAAAACCCTGGCGCCCCAGGGCGCCGGCGATGGCCTGACCCTGCGGATCCAGGATCTCGGCCTTGGGCATCACCTCGACCACAACTCGTGCCACGCCTCGCTCCTCAGGCTGGTAGGGATTACCGCACCAGCCTAATGGGTCAGGGCGCGGAGGCGGCAGCCGGAGGCATAACCACGCAGCGCACCCCATTCGGCGGCAATTCAGCACCGCCTAATGGGTCCGAGCCGAGGCATGAGCACTGGGCTCGGAGGTAGCGTGGCCGATATGCGCATCGCTCACTTCGGTCACTCCTGCGTTCTGGTCGAATTGAACGGCGCCCGGATCCTGTTCGATCCGGGAACGTTCTCCCACGGTTTCGAGGGCATCACCGGACTGGACGCGATCGCGATCACCCATCAGCACCCCGATCACATCGATCCCGAGCGGATCGGGGCACTGGTGCGGGCAAATCCGAATGCCCGGCTGCTCTGCGATCCGCAGACCGCGCAGCTGCGCGAGGAGAGCTGGGAGGCGGTGCACGCGGGGCAGATCGTGCGCGTCGGGGATCTCACCGTCACCGGCGGCGGCGGACGGCACGCGGTCATCCACCCGGATCTTCCGGTGGTCGACAACACCGTCTTCCAGCTCGGCTCCGACGCCGATCCCGCCCAGTTCGTCCACCCGGGCGACTCGCTGTGGGTTCCACCGGTTCCGGTGGGCGTGCTGGCACTGCCCGCGGCCGCGCCCTGGATGAAGATCAGCGAGGCGGTGGACTATCTGCGCGCGGTCCGGCCGCGCACCGCGATTCCGATCCACTACGGCATCATCGAACCGCAGGCGCACGGCATCTATTTCGGGCGGCTGTCGGAAATGCGGCCCGACGGAAGCGAATTCACCGTCATCGCCCCCGAGGACCAGACCGAGTTCTGACGCCGCCGACCCGAAAACTCAGGCCGCGCGCGACATTTCGAACGGCTCCCACCGGTATACCTGCGGCACCGCCTCGTGGAACAGGGCCAGATCCACCGCGTCCAGCATGGCCTGACGCGGTCCAGGCCGGGACAACTGCGCCGCCGAACAGGCCAGGCGCAAAGTGCCGCCCTTGCGGGCGATCCGGGCCGCGCTCATCACCAGCGCGTGACACCACCACGGTTCGGCACGGAATCCCTCGCCCATCCCGTGCACCCAGCAGCGCTGCAGCACATCACGTTCCAGATCGTGGATTCCGGTCAGGCCCAATGCCAGCCGGAAGCCGACCTCGGGCAGCGCCGCCGTGGCCCCCTCGGAGGCGTTCCAGCGCGGGGCGGCGAACAACCGGGTGCGCAGGCCGATCTCCTCGAGCACCCGATCGGCGGCCATCAACCGCAGCCGGGCCTCGTGTTTGGGCAGATCGGCGAATTCGGCGCGGCGGCGTTTGGTGGCGGCCTGGTCGTAACCGTGCAGCACGATGGCGTCGCCGCCGGCGCGCCGGTCACGTAACCACTCCTGGGTCCGCTCATCGTCGACCAGCCGGTACTTACCCTTCAGCCGCGGCGCCACCAGGAGCGACAGTCGCACCCCGCGGCTGTCCATCTCCGCCGCGAATGTCCGCGCCTGCTCCAGTGTGGTGTTCGAGATTCCTGACACCGAGACGATCAGCTGCCCCAGGCCACGGTCGTTGCCGCTCATGAGTCCACTGTGAGCGGCGCAGGTGTCACCTCCGTGCAGCCGAAGTGACGGCCCGACGAATTCCCCGTCCACCCCTCCCGCCCCCTGGGTCACAAACGCACCCGGTGCACCTATTCCTCGGTGGCGGAATTCAATCCGGCAGTGTCCAGCACCCAGGCGAATTCGAAGGCGATTTCCTTCCACTTCTCATAGCGTCCGGAGACTCCGCCGTGCCCCGCGCTCATCTCGGTCTTCAGCAGCAACGGCGCGTCACCGGTCTTGGTGGCACGCAGCGCGGCCACCCATTTGGCCGGCTCGACATACAGCACCCGGGTGTCGTTGATGCTGGTGATGGCCAGAATCGCGGGATAGTCCTGGGCCCGGACGTTCTCGTACGGCGAATAGGACTTCATATAGGCGTAGACCTGCGGATCCTCGAGTGGATTACCCCACTCATCCCATTCGATGACGGTCAGCGGAAGGGAGGGGTCCAGAATCGAGGTGAGCGGATCCACGAACGGCACATTGGCCAGAATTCCCGCGAACATCTCCGGCGCCAGATTCGCCACCGCACCCATCAGCAGACCACCCGCGCTACCACCGTCGGCCACCATGAGTTCGTGGCTCGTCACGCCGGAATCCACGAGATGGCGTGCGCAGCTGACGAAATCGGTGAAGGTGTTCTTCTTGGTGAGGGTTTTGCCGTTGTCGTACCAGAGCCGGCCCATCTCGCCGCCGCCGCGCACATGCGCCACCGCGAAGGTCATCCCGCGATCGAGCAGCGACAGCCGCGACACCGAGAAACCCGGATCGATACTAGCCTCGTAGGAGCCGTATCCGTAGAGCAGCAACGGTTTCGGGCCGCTGCCCTCGGTGTCGTGCCGGCGCACCAGCGAGATCGGGATGCGGGCTCCGTCCTCGGCGACCGCCCAATCCCGGTGCTGGACATAGTCATCCGGGTTGTAGCCGCCCAGGACCTGCTGCTGCTTGCGCAGCAGCATCTCGCCGGTGGCCGGAATGTAATCCAGAACCCGCGTCGGGGTGATGAACGAGGTCACACCCA
>JAFMQT010000604.1 GCA_017354515.1 Nocardia sp.
CGATCATGGTGCTGGACCGGATTCCGCTGACCCCGGTCGGCAAACTGGATCGCCGGGCCCTGCCCGAGCCGGTTTTCACCTCCGAGGCGGCCTATCAGGCGCCCCGCAATCCGCTGGAACATACCGTCGCCGAGGTTTTCGCCGAGGTGCTCGGTGTGGACCGGGTGGGTGTGGACGATTCGTTCTTCGCGCTCGGCGGCGACAGCATCGTCTCGATTCAGCTGGTATCGCGGGCCAGGGCGCGCGGTGTGGTGTTCTCCCCGCGGGATGTGTTCGAACAGCGCACCGTGGCCGGTCTGGCCGCGGTGGCCGGCGCCGCCGGAACCTCGGCCGATACCGCGCCGGCCCTGGCCGAACTGCCCGGTCGTGGTGTGGGCACCATGCCGCTGACGCCGGTGGTGCGGTTCATGGTGGAGCGGCCCGGCGCCATGCGCCGCTTCAATCAGACACTGGCCCTGGACCTTCCGGCCGGAATCGACCGGGCCGGGATCGTGGCGACCCTGACCGCCGTCATCGACCGCCACGATATGTTGCGTGCGCGATTGCGCCGGCACGCGGGCGCCGAATGGATCATCGAGACCGCCGCGCCCGGCACCGTCGATGTGGACTCGCTCATCGAACACGGCGAATTCGACGCCGCCGCCGACGATGCCGCAGTTCTCGAGATAGCCTCGGCCGCACTCGATTACGAACTGGACCGGCTCGATCCCGAAGCCGGTGAGGTGCTCCGGTTCATCTGGCTGACGCCGAAATCGGGTGACCGGACCGGATATCTGATCATCGCCGCCCACCACATGGTCATCGACGGTGTGTCGTGGCGGATTCTGGTCCCGGATCTGGTCAGGGTCTGGGGACAGCTGTCGGCCGGCCGGCAACCGGAACTGCCCGAACCCGCGACCAGTATGCGCACCTGGGCGCATGCGCTGGAGCGGGTCGCGGCCGAGCGCACCGGCGAAATCGACTGGTGGCGTTCGGTTGTCGACGGACCCGATCCGCTGATGACCCGCCGGCCCTTCGATCCCACCGTCGATGTGACCGCGGCCCTGACCAAATATCGGGTCGAGGTTTCCGCGGAGACCACCCGCACCCTGTTGACCAGCGTTCCCGCGCTCTTCCACGGCGGCGTCAACGACGGCCTGCTGGCCGCGCTGGCGCTGGCGACGGCCAAATGGCGCGAGCCCCGGGCCGGCCGCGCTGATTCGCTGCTGTTGCGAATGGAGGGCCACGGCCGTGAGGAGGAACTGGTTCCGGGCGCCGATCTGTCCCGCACCATCGGCTGGTTCACCTCGATCTTCCCGGTGCGCTTCGATCTGACCGGAATCGATCTGGACGGCGCCCTCGCCGGTGGCCCGGAGATGGGCCGGATGATCAAGTCGGTCAAGGAACAACTGCTCGCCATCCCGGACAAGGGTCTGGGCTACGGACTGCTGCGGTACCTCAACCCGGAAACCGCCGAACGGATGCCGGTCGAGATGCCCGGCCAGGTGAGTTTCAACTACCTGGGCCGGGTCGCCGAAGCCGCGGTTCCGGAAGCACTGCGGGGTCTGGGCTGGATCCCGGCCGCCGAACTCGGCGCGCTGGGCGGCGATTACGACGCCGATATGCCCGCGATGGCCCCGCTGGATATCAATGCCATCGTGGTCGGTGAGCAGCTCACCGCGAATATCGGCTATCCGACCACGCTGCTGAATGCCGACGAGGTCGGCGAGTTCGGGCGGCTGTGGGTGCAGGCGGTGGAAGCTGTTGCCCGGCATGCCGAATCGGCGCAGGCCGGTGGGCACACCCCCGCCGACTTCGCGCTGATCTCGAGCACCCAGGCCGATATCGAGCGGTGGGAGGCGCGCTTCCCCGAGCTGACCGACGTCTGGTCGCTGTCCGCACTGCAGTCCGGACTGCTGTTCCACGCGCAGTTGGCGGCTTCGTCGGTGGATGTGTACACCGCTCAGTCGGTGCTCACCCTGTCCGGTGCGCTCGACTCGGCCCGGCTGCGCGCAGCGGCCCAGGCGCTACTGGACCGCTACGACACCCTGCGCACTGCCTTCGTCACCGATTCGTCCGGCCATCCGGTACAGATCGTGCTGGACGGTGTCCGGGTGGACTGGTCCGAATTCGACCGCAGCGCTACCGGTTCGGCGCAGGACCTGATCGACGACGACCGGATGCGTCGCTTCGACCTGACCGCGCCACCGCTGATCCGCTTCACCCTGATCCGGGTCGCGGCCGCCGAGTGGCGGTTGGCGGTCTCCAACCATCACATCCTGCTGGACGGCTGGTCCATGCCGCTGCTCATGCGGGATCTGCTGATGCTGTACGCGACCCACGGGGACGCGACCGGGTTGCCGCCCGTGCGGTCCTACCGGCACTTCCTGGAATGGGTTGCCCGGCAGGATTATCCGGCGTCGGTGGCGGCCTGGAACGCGGCCCTGGATGGCGTCACCGAGCCGACGCTGCTCGCCCGCTCCGAACCCGGCCGCGAAATTACCGCGCTGTCCGGCGAATACAGCTTCGAACTGGATGAGGACGCCACCGCGCGGCTCACCGCGCTGTCCACCCGGCTG